>NZ_AQOI01000460.1:0-10491 GCF_000364665.1 Xanthomonas sp. SHU 199 | reverse complement strand
CGGGTGGGAGTTGGCGCGCGCGCCGGCGCCGACGGCCCTGCACATGCCGGTCGAAGGCGTGGATCCCCGTCGCATCGCGGCCACCTTTGGCGCGCCGCGCGGCCGCGACCGCCAG
Organism: Xanthomonas sp. SHU 199; assembly: GCF_000364665.1. Lineage (NCBI taxonomy): Bacteria > Pseudomonadati > Pseudomonadota > Gammaproteobacteria > Lysobacterales > Lysobacteraceae > Xanthomonas > Xanthomonas sp. SHU 199. The sequence continues at coordinate 10,376 of NZ_AQOI01000460.1, read as the reverse complement.
CACGCCGGCGTGGACATCTTCGCCAGACGCGGCACGCCGGTGGTGTCGGCGACACGCGGCATCGTCGTGGCCATCGCCGACCGCGGCCTCGGCGGCCGCCAGGTCTGGGTGCTGGGCCCGGCCCGGCAGCGGCACTACTACGCGCACCTGCAAACGTGGGCGCCCGGGCTGCAGGTCGGCGACCTGGTGCAGCCCGGCGACCCGCTGGGTGCGGTGGGCGACAGCGGCAACGCGCGCGGCACGCCGCCGCACCTGCACTATGGCGTCTACGCCGAGGGCGGCGCCTATGATCCGCTGCCGCTGCTGCGCGCGGCTCGCTGAACGGACGCACTGGAACAGAGCGTCGCGAGCGACAGGCTCGTGGTGCCGCTCGCGCGCGCCTATCTTGGAGGCACACCCCGCGTGCGCCACTGCCATGACTGCCTCCCAACGCTATCGCGTCACCGTCACCCCGATCCAGGACGACGGCCTGCCCTGCCAGGGCCGCTGCACCATCGAACTGGAGGCGCGCTGTCGGCAGGACTGGATGCGCCTGCTCGAGGCGGCACAGCGCCAGCCCGGACTGCGCGGCGACGAGCGCGCCGCACTGATCGTCGGTACGCAGTTGCTGCGCGGCCTGGGCGAGCGCAGCGAGGGAGAGGCGCGTGAACTGCTGGCGCCGCTGCAGCCGGCGCTGGACGCGCTGCTGGCACGGCTGGCGCTGCCGGCCGCCTGAGCGACGACTCCCGCGCCGCCGGTTCCGCTAATCGCGCATTCACCGGCCACCGTTATGGTGAATTCCTCTCGTTCGCCCAGGGCTTCCCGATGATCTTCCGCAAGTTCACCCTGCGCGCGGCGGCGCTGCTGGCGCTCGCCGTCGCCACCCAGGCCCAGGCCGAGCCGACCATCCAGGGCCACCAGGTCAGCGTCGGCGCCGCCGACGTGCAGCATTACCTGGACGGCAGCTTCCCGCAGACGCACAAGGCGCTGGGCGGGCTGATCAAGATGACCGTCCGCGACCCGAAGCTGAGCCTGCCGCCGGGCGATCGCCTGAAGATGCAGTTCGACCTGAGCATGGCCACCGGCGGCGGCTCGCCGACGCCGCTGGGCCAGGTCCTGCTGACCAGCGCGCTGCGCTACGACCAGCAGAGCCAGAGCTTCCACCTGCAGTCCCCGACCATCGATGATTTCCGCCCGGCTGCCAACGGCGGCAAGCTCGACGCCAATACGCATGAGCTGCTCAATGCCTGGCTGGAGGACTACGCGCGCAAGGAGCCGATCTACAAGCTCGATCCGCGCCTGACCGCGATGCTGGGCGATGTGCAGATCCAGTCGGCCGGCGTGGAGAACGGTGCGCTGGTGGTGCGTTTCAACCAGGACATCGGCAAGCTGGTGCCGGCGGGCATGCTTCCCGCGCAGTAACCCACGCGACGTCCGGGGTGCGGCGGCAGCCGCCACCAGCAGCGCACACCGAAACGGCGGCCTCGGCCGCCGTTTCTGTTCCCAGGTCCTCCCACATCCGCCACCATCGCGGGGGCGCAGGCGAATCGCCAGGCCTCAGCCCAGCGCCTTGGCCACCGCCTTCGCGAACGCCGGGATGTCGTCCGGCTTGCGGCTGGTGATCAGATTGCCGTCCACCACCACCTCCTGATCCTCCCAGCGCCCGCCGGCATTGGACAGGTCGGTCTTCAGCGACGGCCACGAGGTCACCTGGCGGTCGCGCACGAGCCCGCTTTCGGCCAGCAGCCACGGCCCGTGGCAGATCGCCGCCACCGGCTTGCCGGCGCTGGCGAAGGACTGGATGAAGGCGATCGCCGTCGGCTCGGTGCGCAGGTTGTCCGGGTTGATGACGCCACCCGGCAGCACCAACGCGTCGTAGTCGCCGGCCTGGGCCTGCTGCAGGCGCTTGTCCACCGGCACGCTGTCGCCCCAGTCCTTCTTGTTCCAGCCGCGAATGCTGCTGGCGTCGCCCGGCGCGATCACGTCGACCTGGGCGCCCCAGGATTCCAGCAGGCGCTTGGGCTCCTGCAGTTCCGACTGTTCGAAACCGTCAGTGGCCAGGACAGCCACCTGCTTGCCGGCAAGGGAAGGCATTGCGCTCATCGGACACTCCTCAAGTAGGGGAGCCCCACCGTAGAAACGCGCCGGTGGCAGTGCCGTGAACCGCGCGTCGGCGCGGCGTGCACGGCTGGACGCAACCTCAGCGCTTGGGCTGCAGCATGGTGCCGGTGCAGTTCTTGGCGCCGCAGCGGCATTCCCAGATCTTCTTCAGCCGCGGCGTGTGACGCTCGGCCAGGGTGATGCCGTAGTTGTAGGTGAGTTCTTCGCCGGGCTTGATGTCGCGCAGCGCCTCGATCACCACCTTGTCCTTGCGGCGGTCCTCGCCCTCGGCCTCGACGATCACCGCCTCGCAGTTCGGCGCACAGCTGTGGTTGATCCAGCGCGCGTCGTTGCCCTCGTAGTTGGCGTCGATCACGTAGTCGTCGCTGAGGGTGAACAGGAAGGTGTGCCCGGTCTCGACGTCGCCGGCCTCGTCGCGGTCGACCTCGGCGTGGCTGCGGCGGCGGCCCTTGTACTCGATGACCCGCTCGCCTTTCTTGAGCGGCAGCACGGCGAACACGCCGTTGCCATGGATGCGGGACTTGCGGGCGGCGATCTTGCGGGGCATGCGGCGATCCGGACAGGAAAGCCTAGATTCTGGCGCACATCGCCCGCGATCCCAAGCCCGCGCCTCCCGGTCCGGCGACCGCGGCCGCCGCGATCCCCCGAATCGCCGCGATCGAAAGAAAAGATGAATGGCCCGGTTGGACGCTGCGGCGCAAAAGAGTACAATTTCGGTCCGCATTGAAAAACCACCGCGTCGCCATGCTCCGCGTCACCAAGCTCACCGATTACGCCACCGTCGTGCTGACCGTGCTCGCCGCGCGTCCGAACGAAGTGTTGAGCGCGACCGAACTGGCCGAACAGGCCGGGCTGGAGCCGCCCACGGTCAGCAAGCTGCTCAAGCCGCTGGCCCAGGCCGGCCTGGTCGAGGGCCTGCGCGGCGTGCGCGGCGGCTACCGGCTGGCACGCCCGGCCGACGCCATCACCCTGATCCAGATCGTCGAGGCGATGGAAGGCCCGCTGGCGATCACCGAATGCAGCCACCACGGCAGCCAGTGCAGCATCGCCCAGACCTGTGGCGTGCGTTCCAACTGGCGGCTGATCAACGACGTGGTCGCCGACGCGCTGCGCGGCGTGACCCTGGCGCAGATGCTCCACCCCCTCCCCCCCTCCGGCGATCCGAAACGGCGTTCCATTGCCGTGCGGTTCGCGACCACCTGACCTGTAGGCAGCCCCATGGCCACCGAAAACGCTGAAATCCTGGAACGCCTGGGACGTCGCTACGACGCCGGCTTCGTCACCGACATCGAATCCGATTCGTTCCTGCCCGGCCTGAACGAGGACGTCGTGCGCGCCCTGTCCGTGAAGAAGGACGAGCCGGAATGGATGACCGACTGGCGCCTGGCCGCCTACCGGCACTGGCTGAAGATGCCGATGCCGCACTGGGCCAAGCTGGACATCGCGCCGATCGACTTCCAGGCGCTGAGCTACTACTCCGCGCCCAAGGGTCCGAAGTACGCCTCGCTGGACGAGGTGCCGAAGGAGCTGCTGGACACCTACGACAAGCTGGGCGTGCCGCTGCACGAGCGCGCCAAGCTGGCCGGCGTGGCGGTGGACGCGGTGTTCGACTCGGTCTCGGTCGGCACCACCTTCCGCAAGGAACTGGCCGAGAAGGGCGTGATCTTCTGCTCGATGTCCGAGGCGATCAAGGAACACCCGGAGCTGGTCAGGCAGTACCTGGGCAGCGTGGTGCCGGTCGGCGACAACTTCTTCGCCGCGCTCAACTCGGCGGTGTTCTCCGACGGCAGCTTCGTGTTCATCCCCAAGGGCGTGCGCTGCCCGATGGAGCTGAGCACCTATTTCCGCATCAACGCCGGCCACACCGGCCAGTTCGAGCGCACCCTGATCGTGTGCGAGGACAAGGCCTACGTGTCCTACCTGGAAGGCTGCACCGCGCCGATGCGCGACGAGAACCAGCTGCACGCGGCAGTGGTCGAGCTGGTGGCGCTGGAAGACGCGGAGATCAAGTACTCCACCGTGCAGAACTGGTACCCGGGCGACGAGGAAGGCCGCGGCGGCATCTACAACTTCGTGACCAAGCGTGGCGAGTGCCGCGGCGCGCGCAGCAAGATCACCTGGACCCAGGTCGAGACCGGCTCGGCGATCACCTGGAAGTACCCGTCCTGCGTGCTGCTGGGCGACGACTCGGTGGGCGAGTTCCACTCGGTGGCGCTGACCCATCACCGCCAGCAAGCCGACACCGGCACCAAGATGATCCACGTCGGCAAGCGCACCAAGAGCAAGATCGTCAGCAAGGGCATCAGCGCCGGCCGCGGGCAGAACACCTACCGCGGCCTGGTCAAGGTGGAGCGCAGCGCCGAGGGCGCGCGCAACTACACCCAGTGCGACTCGCTGCTGATCGGCAAGCAGTGCGGCGCGCATACCTTCCCGTACATCGAGGTCAAGCATCCGACCGCGACCGTCGAGCACGAGGCCACCACCTCCAAGATCAGCGACGACCAACTGTTCTACTGTCGTGCCCGCGGCATCGACCAGGAAAACGCGGTGTCGATGATCGTCGACGGCTTCTGCAAGCAGGTGTTCCGCGAACTGCCGATGGAGTTTGCGGTGGAAGCCAAGAAGCTGCTGGAAGTCTCGCTCGAAGGCTCGGTCGGCTGACGCCTTTCCTTCTCCCTCTGGGACCTCGGCCCCCTTTTCGGGGGAAGGTGGCGCGAAGCGCCGGATGAGGGTACGTGCGCAGCCTCGCACACCCAAACCCGCGAGATGCTTCGCATCGCATCCTCACCCCAACCCCTCTCCCGGTGGTAGAGGGGCTACATCAAAGAATTCTGACGGACCATCCCATGCTCACCATAGAAAACCTCCACGCCTCCGTCGCCGGCAAGGACATCCTCAAGGGCCTGTCGCTGCAGGTGAAGCCCGGCGAAGTGCACGCCATCATGGGCCCCAACGGCGCCGGCAAGTCCACCCTGGGCAACGTGCTGGCCGGCCGCGACGGCTATGAAGTCACCAACGGCAGCGTGCGCTTCGACGATGCCGACCTGCTCGAACTGGAACCGGAGGAGCGCGCCGCTGCCGGCCTGTTCCTGGCCTTCCAGTACCCGGTGGAAATCCCCGGCGTGAACAACACCTACTTCCTGCGCGCCGCGCTCAACGCGCAGCGCAAGGCGCGCGGCGAGGCCGAGCTGGATTCGATGCAGTTCCTCAAGCTGGTCCGGCAGAAGCTGGCGGTGCTGCACCTGAAGGACGAACTGCTGCATCGCGGCGTCAACGAGGGTTTCTCCGGCGGCGAGAAGAAGCGCAACGAGATCTTCCAGCTGGCGGTGCTGGAGCCGAAGCTGGCGATCCTCGACGAGACCGACAGCGGCCTGGACATCGACGCGCTCAAGACCGTGGCCGAAGGCGTCAACGCGCTGCGCTCGCCGGAGCGCGCGTTCGTGGTGATCACCCACTACCAGCGCCTGCTCGACTACATCAAGCCGGACGTGGTGCATGTGCTGGCCGACGGGCGCATCGTGCAGACCGGCGGCCCCGAGCTGGCGCTGGAGCTGGAAGCGCACGGTTATGCCTGGCTGAAGGAGCGCGTGGCGCCCGAGGCGGCCGTGCAATGAGCGCCCTGCTCGACTCGCTGGCCGCCGCGTTCCATGGCGATGCCGCACGCCGCGCGCCGCTGGAGCAGGCGCTGCGCGACGGCCTGCCCGGCACGCGCAGCGAAGCCTGGAAGTACACCTCGCTGCGCGCACTGGAACGGCGCAGCTTCGCGCCTGCACCGCAGAACGCGCCGGCGGTGGACGCGGCCTTGCTCGAGGGTATCCCGGCACCGCGCCTGGTGTTCGTCAACGGCCGCGCCAGCGATGCGCTGTCGGATCTGAGCGGCCTGCCGGCCGGGGTGGAGCTGCAGCGGCTGTCGACCATCCTGCGCAGCGGCGACGCTGCCATGCGCTTCCTCGGCCGCCGCTTCGAACGCAGCGACGAGGTGTTCGCCCAGCTCAACGCCGCCCTCGCCGACGAAGGCTGCGTGCTGCGGGTGGACGCCGGCGTGCGCGTGGAGCAGCCGCTGCACCTGGTCTTCGTCTCCACCGCCGCCGAGGCGGACCTGGCCTGGCACCATCGCCACCTGATCGAACTGCGCCAGGACGCGACGCTGGCGCTGGTCGAGCATCATCTGCATGGCAGCGATGCCGCGCACCTGAGCAACAGCCTGGCGCACGTGCACCTGGCCGCCGGCGCGCAACTGAGCCACGCCCGCGTGCAGGACGAGGCGGCCGGCGTCACCGCGCTGCTGCGTACCGATGCGGTGCTGGCGCGCGACGCGCAGTACCGGCGTGTGGACCTCGAACTGGGCGGCGCGCTGGCCCGGCACGAACTCAACGTGCGCCTGGAGGGCGACAACGCCAAGCTCGTCGCCAACGGCGTGCTGCTCGGCAACGGCCGGCGCCAGCTCGACACCCGCCTGGGCATCGAGCACATCGCCCGCGACACCGCCTGCGAACTACTGTGGCGCGGTGTCGCCACCGGGCGCAGCCGCGTCGCCTTCCATGGCGGCATCCGCATCCGCCACGGCGCCGACGGCACCGACGCGGCGCTGTCGAACAAGAACCTGCTGCTGTCCGCCGACGCCGAGATCGATACCCAGCCGGTGCTGGTGATCGATGCCGACGAGGTCAAGGCCGCGCACGGCGCCACCGTTGGCCAGCTCGATGCCAATGCGCTGTTCTACCTGCGCTCGCGCGGGCTGCCGCAGGAACGCGCGCAGCAACTGCTGACCGCCGCGTTCTGCCGCGAACCGCTGCGCGCATTGGAGCCGGCGCTGAGCGAAGGCCTGCTGGCGCGGCTGGAGCGGGCGCTGAGCGACGCGGGCGTGGCATGAACGGGCCCGCCGCGCACACCGCCGCGCCGCAGGCGCCGGACTGGGATGCGGTCCGCCGCGACTTCCCGCTGCTGATGCGGGAAGTGCACGGCAAGCCGCTGGTGTACTTCGACAACGCCAACACCGGGCAGAAGCCGCTGCAGGTGATCGCGGCGACCGACGCGTTCTATCGTCGCCACAACGCCAACGTCAGCCGCGCCGTGCACGCGCTCGGCAGCGAGGCGACCGAAGCTTACGAAGGCGCACGGACCCGGCTGGCGCGCTTCCTCAACGTGCGCGCCGACGAACTGGTGCTGTGCAGCGGCGCCACCTTCGCGCTGAACCTGGTGGCGTACTCGTGGGCACTGCCGCGGCTGCGCGCCGGCGACACCATCCTGGTGTCGCGCATGGAACACCACGCCAACATCGTGCCCTGGCAACTGGTCGCGCAACGCACCGGCGCCACGTTGAAGGTCGCCGAGATCACCGCCGACGGCGCGCTGGACCTGGACGCGCTGCGCGCGGCGATGACCGCCGACGTCAAGCTGCTGGCCCTGGCGCACGTCTCCAACGTGCTGGGCACGGTCAACCCGGTGCGCGAGATCTGCCGCGAGGCGCGCAAGCGCGGCATCGTCAGCGTCATCGACGGGTCGCAGGCCGCCCCGCACCGACCGCTGGACGTGGCCGCGATCGGCTGCGACTTCTACGCCATCACCGGCCACAAGATGTGCGGCCCGACCGGCACCGGCGCGTTGTGGGCGCGGCGCGAGCACCTGCAGGCGATGCCGCCGTTCCTGGGCGGCGGCGAGATGATCAAGGAAGTCAGCTTCGACGGCACCGTGTTCAACGACCCGCCGCACAAGTTCGAGGCCGGCACCCCCAACATCGCCGGTTTCGTCGGCCTCGGCGCGGCGGTGGACTATCTGCAGGGGATCGGACTGCAGCACGTGGAAGCGCGCGAGAGCGAACTGCTCGCGCACCTCACCGAGGAACTGCAGCGGATCGACGGCCTGCGCCTGTTCGGCACCGCGCCGGGCAAGGCCGCGGTGGTCTCGTTCCTGATCGAGGGCGCCCACGCCCACGACCTGGCTACCCTGCTCGACCTGGAAGGCGTGGCGGTGCGCTCCGGCCAGCACTGCGCGCACCCCCTGCTGCAGTTCTACGGCGTCGCCGCCACCTGCCGCGCCTCGCTGGCGTTCTACAACACGCATGCCGAGATCGAGCGTTTCGTGGCGGCGTTGCGGAAGGTGCGGGCGCTGTTGGGGTGATTGAAGCTGGGAATCGGGAGTAGGGAATCGGGAATCGGGAATCGGCAAAGCGCTCCACGTACGGACTGTGCCTAGCGGGCAAGAGGTGTCCTCGCCTCCTTGAGAGCGCGCATTTCGATTCCCGATTCACCATTCCCCATTCCCGGCGGCACGCCCTAGAATCGGCCCATGCACACCCTCACCTTCCGCACCGCCACCGTCGACGATCTCGACGCCATCGCCGCGCTGGTCACCTCGGCCTATCGTGGCGACAGCAGCCGCGTCGGCTGGACCACCGAAGCCGACCTGCTCGACGGCAACCGCATCGACCGCGAGGTGCTGCGCGCCGACATCCTGCGCCCGCGCAGCCTGGTGCTGCTGGCCGAGCGAGATGGCGAATTGATCGCCTGCGCGCATGTCGCCGACGAGGACGGTGCCGGCTATTTCGGCATGTTCTCGGTGCAGCCGCAGGCGCAGGGCAGCGGCCTGGGCAAGACCGTGCTGGCCGAGGCCGAGCGCATCGCCTGGCAGGAATGGCGGTTGCCGCTGATGCGGATGACCGTGATCGACCTGCGCGAGGAACTCATCGCCTTCTACGAGCGCCGCGGCTATCGTCGCACCGGCATCAAGAAGCCGTTTCCGTACGGCGACGCGCGCTTCGGCCTGCCAAAGCGCGACGACCTGCGTTTCGAGGTGCTGGAAAAGCCGCTGGGCGGTGCCGCATGAGCGAGACCTGGACCTTCGTCTGCGCCGACGGCGAACTGGCGCCCGGCGAAATGAAGACGGTGTGGGACGAAGTGACCGACACGCCGATCGTGGTGTTCAACTTCGATGGTCAGTTCTATGCGCTGGAAGACCGCTGCAGCCACGAGGACTACGAGCTGTCCCCCGGCACCTTCGACCCTGCTGCCGGCAGCATCGAATGCGTGCTGCACGGCGCCCGCTTCGACGTGCGCGACGGCCGCGCCCTGTGCGCGCCGGCCTACGGCCCGGTGCCAAAGTTTCCGGTGAAGTCCGAACACGGCGGGCTGTGGACGCGCGACGACCGCGGTTGAAGCCACGCGTTTTCGTCGCGACCCGGCGCTGACCGCGTCCTTCGCCATCTCTGCAGCGCCGCTCACGGCGATCGCCACATCAAGCGCCCTTACCTGCAGCAAGCGCAACGCTTGCTGGCACGTTGTGCGTGCGCGCCGGCAAGGCGGCAACCGGGATGGAAAGGCCATCTCGATCGATCCGATTCAAGATCCCGATCCCTCGGCCGCTAAGGGGAGACGATGTAGACGGATATGCAACTTCGTCACGATTACGTGAAATATCCGTTGCATTTCGTATCGATTATTTATGCGACCACCCCTGGTACTCCCATCCCCCTTGCTAGGACCAGAGCATGACCGCTCTTCTGCACCGCTTTAACGTCTCCAGACGCCTCTCCATCGCGTTCGGCCTGCTCATCCTGCTGTCCTGCGGGCTGGTGGTCGGCGGCCTGGTCACCCTGTCGCAGGCGCGCAGCCAGTTGGACACCGTCGCCCGCCGCACCGTGTCCAGCATCGTCTATACCAACGAAATGCTCGATGCCAGCTCGGACATCGGCATCCAGTTGCGCAACATCGTGCTGCCGACCACGCAGGAAGAGAACATCGCCTTCGCCAAGATCATGGTGACGGAACTGCGCCGTTATCGCGAATACTGCACCAAGCTGTTCGCCATCCCCGCCACCAGCGCGCGCGATCGCGCCTTGCGCGAGCAGATGAACCGGACCTACGCGCAGGCGAGCGAGGTCAACCAGCAAGTGCTGGAACTGGGCCTGACCTACAAGTCCGACGACGCGATGAAGGTGCTGCTGCAGCAGGCCGCGCCGGCGACTCAACGTTGGCGCGAGGCGATTAGCGCCTACGCCAGCTGGCAACGCAACAACGGTGAACAGGCCTACGCCGATGCGACCGCGGTGATGGCGCGCGGCCGCTTCCTGCTGATCGCCGGCGGCCTGGCCGTGGTGTTGGTCAGCAGCCTGCTGGCCTGGCTGATCACCCGCAGCCTGACCGTGCCGCTGGCCCGCGCCACCCGCGCCGCCGAAGCCATCGCCGAGGGCCGCCTGGACAACGACGTGGCCACCGACGCGCGCGACGAGCCCGGCCGCCTTTTGGTCGCGATGGGCCGCATGCAGACCCAGTTGCAGC
>NZ_AQOI01000459.1:0-1176 GCF_000364665.1 Xanthomonas sp. SHU 199 | reverse complement strand
GTCGGTGGCGTGCCGTGGCTGGCCGAGCGCGCCTCGGTCTGCGCCGCCGGCCTGCGTACCCTGCTGTGCCTGCCGCTGCGCGACGGCACCCGCGTGCTCGGCGCGATCTACGCCGACAGCCGCCGCGCCGGCAGCGCCATCGGTGCGCTGGACATGCAATTGCTCGAAGCCTTCTGCGAGCGCGCCGCGCTGTGGATCGCCGCCCGCCAGGCGCTGCGCGACACCGGCGCGGAACAGGGGCCTGGGCCGGCATGAGCGATGCGGCCACCGCCACCGGCCTGTACGCGCAGGAGAGCCTGACACCGGGCGACGTGCTGGCCGGCCGCTTCCGCATCGAGCGTTTGCTCGGCATCGGCGGCATGGGCCTGGTGTACCTGGCCCACGACCAGGCGTTGGGCATCGACGTCGCGGTCAAACTGCTGCGCCCGGAACTGGCGCAACGGCCGCAGGCCTTCGCCCGCTTCCGCCAGGAACTGCTGCTGGCGCGGCAGGTGTCCAGCCCGCACGTGGTGCGCATCCACGACCTGGCCGAACACGCCGGGCGCTGGCTGATCAGCATGGACTACGTCGACGGCGAGTCGCTGGAGGCGCGGCTGCAGCGCGAGGAACGGCTGGACGTCGACATAGCCCTGCGCATCGCCGGCGACATCGCCCGCGGCCTGCAGGCGGCGCATGCGCGCGGCGTCGTGCACCGCGACCTCAAGCCGGCCAACATCCTGCTGCAGCGCGACGGCGATGCGCTGATCAGCGACTTCGGCGTGGCCTGCTCGATGGCCAGCAGCGGTCTCGGCGCGACCCTGGGCAACGTCATCGGCACGCCCGCCTACCTGTCGCCGGAACAGGCGCGCGGCGACGCGCTCGACCCGCGCAGCGACCTCTACGCGCTGGGCCTGATCCTCTACGAAATGCTCGCCGGGCAGGTGCCGTTCGCCGGCGGCACCCTGTCCGAGACCCTGGCCCAGCGCATGCTGCGCGAGCCGCCACCGGTGGACCGGCTGCGCGCGGACGTGCCGGGCTGGCTGGTGCGGTTGCTGCAGCGGCTGCTGCGCCCGCAGCCGCGCGACCGCTTGCAGCACGCCGGCGAGGTGATCGTGGCGATCGAGCGCCGGCAATTGCCGCGCGATCGTCGGCGCTGGCGCCGGATCGGCCTGGGCCTGGCCGCGACGCTCGCCGGTA
>NZ_AQOI01000458.1:0-14188 GCF_000364665.1 Xanthomonas sp. SHU 199 | reverse complement strand
TGCGCAGCGCCTGGCGGCGCGCCACGGCGCGCCCCGGCTGCTGGTGCTGGGCGGCAGCCAGGGCGCGCGCGTACTCAACCAGGCACTGCCGCAGGCGCTGGCCGCGCTCGGCACGGCCGTCGAGGTGCGCCACCAGTGCGGCGAAGCGCTGCGCGAGGAAGCCGCGCGCGCCTATGCCGATGCAGGCGTCGCCGCCAGCGTCGAAGCCTTCATCGGCGACATGGCCGCCGCCTACGCCTGGGCCGACCTGGTGGTGTGCCGCGCCGGCGCCTCGACCCTGGCCGAACTGTGCGCGGTCGGCATCGGCAGCGTGCTGGTGCCGTTCGCCGCCGCCGTCGACGACCACCAGACCCGCAACGCCGAATACCTGGTCGAGCGCGGCGCCGCCGTGCTGCTGAAGCAGGACGATGCCCTGGCCGGCCACCTGCAGCGCGTGCTGCGCGACCTGCTGGCGCAGCCGGCGCAGCGCCTGGCAATGGCCGAGGCCGCGCGCCAGCTGGCCAAGCCGGATGCGGCCGAGCGGATTGCGGACATCGTTTTGGAAGAAGCCGGGAATGGAGAACCGGGAATGGGGAATGGGTACAAGCACAATCAAGGGCAGAATCACGCAGTGACACACGCAGACACGAACACGCGGCAGGCACGGATCGCTGCAGCCGCCGCGCTTCTTCCAATTCCCGATTCCCGTTTCCCCATTCCCGCCTCCGCAGGAGGCCAGCAATGATCCGCCGCCTCCACGACACCGGTGATCTGGTCCGTGCGTTCCCGCGCGTGCACTTCGTCGGCATCGGCGGCACCGGCATGAGCGGTATCGCCGAGGTCATGCTGACCCTGGGCTATGAGGTGTCCGGCTCGGACAACGCCGACAATGCCGCCACCCGACGCCTGGTCAAGCTCGGCGCGCGGGTGATGCGCGGGCACTCGGCGGCCAACGTGCTCGGTACCGACTGCGTGGTGGTGTCCAGCGCGATCCGCGAAGACAACCCGGAACTGATGGAAGCGCGCAGCCAGCGCATTCCGATCATGCCGCGCGCGGCGATGCTCGCCGAACTGATGCGCTTCCGCCGCGGCATCGCGGTGGCCGGCACCCACGGCAAGACCACCACCACCAGCCTGGCCGCGGCGGTGCTCAGCGAAGGCGGGCTGGACCCGACCTTCGTGATCGGCGGGCAGCTGCTCGCCGCCGGCGCCAACGCCAAGCTCGGCGGCGGCCAGTGGCTGGTGGCCGAGGCCGACGAGAGCGACGGCAGCTTCCTGCGCCTGAACCCGTTGATCTCGGTCATCACCAACATCGATGCCGATCACCTGGAGAACTACGGCAACGACTTCGCCCGGGTCCAGGCCGCGTTCGCCGAGTTCCTGCAGCGCCTGCCGTTCTACGGCCTGGCGGTGCTGTGCATCGACGATCCGGAAGTGGCCGCGCTGGCGGCGAAGACCCCGCGCCACGTGATGAGCTACGGCCTCAGCGAGAACGCCGACGTGCGCGCCGAGGACGTGGTGCAGGACGGCCCGCGCATGCGCTTCACCCTGCGCCTGCCCGAAGGCAGCAGCATCCCGGTGACCCTGGCGCTGCCGGGCCGCCACAACGTGCTCAACGCGCTGGCCGCCGCCGCCATCGGCTGGCAACTGGGCGTGGCGCCGGAGGCGATCGCCAGCGCGCTGCAGAGCTTCGCCGGCATCGGCCGCCGCTTCAACGACCTGGGCGAAGTGACCACCGCCGGCGGCGCGCGCGTGCGCGTGGTCGACGACTACGGCCACCACCCGCGCGAGCTGGCCGCGGTGTTCGCCGCCGCCCGCGGCGGCTGGCCGGACAAGCGCCTGGTAGTGGCGTTCCAGCCGCATCGCTACAGCCGCACCCGCGACCAGTTCGACGCCTTCGCCGCGGTGCTGTCGGAAGTGGACGCGCTGGTGCTCAGCGAGGTCTACCCGGCCGGCGAGGCGCCGATCCCGGGGGCAGACGCACGCTCGCTGGCGCGCGCGATCCGCGCGCGCGGCCGCAGCGAACCGGTGGTGGTCGGCCAGGTCGGCGAACTCGACAGCGTGCTGCCGGACGTGCTGCAGGACGGCGACCTGCTGCTGATGATGGGCGCGGGCGACATCGGTTACGTGGCCCAGCACATCGCCCAGCACGGCTTCGCCGGCGGAGCCGACGCATGAGCGCGCAGACCCTGCCGCCGCCGCGCGTCACCGACCCGGCCGCGTTCGGCCGCGTCGCCGTGCTGCTCGGCGGCACCTCCAGCGAACGCGAGGTGTCGCTGAACTCCGGCGCCAACGTGCTCGAGGCGCTGCGCAGCCGCGGCGTCGACGCGCAGCCGGTGGACGGCATTCCCGCCTTGCTCGAGCGCATCCGCGCCGGCGAGGTCGATCGCGTGTTCAACATCCTGCACGGCGGCGACGGCGAGAACGGCGTGCTGCAGGGCCTGCTGCGCGCCCTGCAGGTGCCGTTCACCGGTCCCGACGTGCTCGGCAGCGCGCTGACCCTGGACAAGATCCGCACCAAGCAGGTGTGGATCGCCGCCGGCCTGCCGACCCCGGGCTTCGCCCGCATCGACGCCCAGGCCGACCTGGCCGTGGCCGCAACCGCGCTGGGCTACCCGCTGTTCGTCAAGCCCGCCTGCGAAGGCTCCAGCGTCGGCGTGTTCCGCGTGCTGTCCGAGGCCGACCTGGCGCCGGTGCGCGCCTTTGCCGCCGACTACCGCGGCGAACTGCTGATGGAGCAGATGGTGCAGGGCGAGGAGTACACCGTCGGCATCCTCGGCGACGTCGCGCTGCCGTCGATCCGCATCGTCCCCGCCGGCGACTGGTACGACTACCACGCCAAGTACATCGCCGAGGACACCCAGTACCTGTGCCCGGGCATGGACGGTGAGGACGAGACCGAGATCCGCCAGCTCGCGCTGCAGGCCTTCGCCGCGGCCGGCTGCAGCGGCTGGGGCCGCGTGGATGTGATGCGCGACCGCGTGCGCGGCCTGCAACTGATCGAGGTCAACACCGCCCCGGGCATGACCAGCCATTCGCTGGTGCCCAAGGCCGCGGCGCAGCTGGGCGTGGATTTCGCCGGCCTGTGCTGGCGCATCCTGGAGCAGACGCTGTGACGCCGGGATTGGGGATTCGGGATTTGGGATTCGCACCGTCGGCGCTTCGCGCCGCCGGCGAGTTCCGCTGCGCGCGTTGCGCCAATCCCCAATCCCCAATCCCCAATCCCGCGCACCGAAAGGTGCGCCAATGAACGCCTCCCTGCGCATCCTCGCCTGGTTGCTGGCGCTGGCCCTGGTCGCGCTGCCGATCGTGGCCGTGCTCAACGGCTGGGTCGGGGCCGAGCGCTGGCCGCTGAGCCGGCTGCAGGTGAGCGGCGATTTCAAGCGCGTGTCCGCCGAGCAGTTGCGTCAGGTGGTGCTGCCGTACGCGCGGCGCGGCTTCTTCGCGGTGCGCCTGCAGGATGCGCAGGACGCGATCGAGCGCCTGCCGTGGGTCGAGAGCGCGCGCGTGCGCAAGCGCTGGCCGGACGTGCTGGAAGTGCGCGTCGTCGAGCACCGCCCGTTCGCGCGCTGGGGCGAAGACCGCATGCTGTCCGAGCAGGGCCGCATCTTCGCCCTGCCCAACGAACTGCGCGACGTGGCCCTGCCGCACCTGGCCGGCCCGGACGCCAAGGCCGCCGACGTGGTCGCGCTGTACAACACCTCGCGCGCACTGTTCGCGCCGGTGGGTTTGCCGGTGCAGGGCGTGGCCCTGGACGCGCGCGGCAGTTGGTCGCTGGCGCTGGGCAACGGCGTGCAGGTGGTGGTCGGCCGCGACGACGCGCGCGCGCGCCTGGAGCGCTTCGCCCGGGTGCTGCCGCAACTGCTGCAGCCGGGCCAGCCGCCGCTGGCGCGCGCCGATCTTCGCTACACCAACGGATTCACCGTGGCATGGGTACCCGAGAGCAAAGAGCCGAGTAAGGAGCCGGGCAAGGAGAAGAAGCCTGCGGCGCCGGCCCAGCCCGCGCGGCACGCGGCACTGGCCGACCCTCCATCCCATCGCGAGAGCCCGCTCTTCTCCCTTCCCCATTCCCGATTCTCTATTTCCGGCTCCAAGACATGAACCGCAAAGGCGACAAATCCCTCATCGTTGGACTGGACATCGGCACCTCCAAGGTCGTCGCGCTGGTCGGCGAATACTCGCCCGGCAACCCGATCGAGGTGATCGGCATCGGTTCGCACGAATCGCGCGGGCTCAAGCGCGGCGTGGTCGTGGACATCGAATCCACCGTGCAGTCGATCCAGCGCGCGATCGAGGAAGCCGAGCTGATGGCCGGCTGCGAGATCCGCTCGGTCTACGCGTCGATCTCGGGCAACCACGTGCAGTGCAAGAACTCGCCGGGCATCGTGCCGATCCGCGACGGCGAGGTGACCTGGAACGACCTGGACCGCGTGCTGGAAGCGGCCAAGGCGGTGGCGATCCCGGCCGACCAGCGCATCCTCCACGCGATCCCGCGCGAGTACGTGCTGGACGATTCGCAGGAAGGGATCCGCAACCCGGTCGGCATGACCGGCGTGCGCCTGGAGGTGCACGCGCACCTGGTGGTGTGCGCGCAGTCGGCCGCGGCCAACATCAGCAAGTGCGTGCAGCGCTGCGGCCTGCAGGTGGACGACCTGATCCTGTCCTCGCTGGCGTCCTCGGTGGCGGTGCTGACCGCCGACGAGCGCGAGCTGGGCGTGGTGCTGGTGGACATGGGCGCCGGCACCACCGACCTGGCGGTGTTCGTGCAGGGCGCGATCTGCCACACCGCCTCGCTGCCGATCGCCGGCGACCACGTCACCAACGACATCGCGCACATGCTGCGCACGCCGACCCCGGAAGCCGAGCAGATCAAGGTGCGCTACGCCTGCGCGCTGGCGCAGCTGGCCACCGCGGAAGAAAGCATCCAGGTGCCCAGCGTCGGCGACCGCCCGCCGCGGCGCATGCCGCGCCATTCGCTGGCGCAGGCGGTGCAGGGCCGCTACGAGGAAATCTTCGAGATGGTGCAGGCGGAACTGCGCCGCTCCGGCTTCGAGGAACTGGTGCGCGCCGGCATGGTGCTGACCGGCGGCGCCTCGAAGATGGAAGGCGTGGTCGAACTGGCCGAGGAAATGGTGCAGATGCCGGTGCGCGTGGGCATTCCCCAGCACGTCACCGGCCTGGGCGAAGTCGTCGGCAACCCGGTCCACGCCACCGGCGTGGGCCTGCTGCTGATGGGCAGCCAGATCGAACACCCACGCCGCCCGTCGCTGCCGACCGGCCGCGCCGGCAGCTTGTTCAAGAAATTGAAGAACTGGTATCGCGGCGAGTTTTGATAAGGCCGGGATTCGGGATTGGAGATTTGGGATTGGTGGAGCAACAGCGGTAGGTAGAGAGAGTGGAGAGCGGTAGGTAGACGATAGGTTTTTTTGCAGTGATTCCGCTGCGGAGAGGGTGACGGACCGGAGAGTCGCTTTTGCGAATCCCCACTCCCGAATCCCGAATCCCGGCATCCAAACAACAACACTCGCCGGACGGAGAGGCGGGACGCAGGATCGGAGTACTTCCGAATCCCCAATCCCCAATCCCGAATCCCGGCTCAAAGAGGAAACGGACATGGCGCATTTCGAACTGATTGAAAAGATGGCACCCAATGCAGTGATCAAGGTGGTCGGCGTGGGCGGCGGCGGCGGCAACGCGGTCGCGCACATGGTCAGCAGCAGCGTGGACGGCGTGGAGTTCATCACCGCCAACACCGACTCGCAGGCGATCAAGAACTGCGGCGCCAAGCTGCAGCTGCAGCTCGGCACCAACGTCACCAAGGGCCTGGGCGCGGGTGCGAACCCGGAAGTCGGCCGCCAGGCCGCGCTGGAAGACCGCGAACGCATCATGGACGCGCTGCAGGGCGCGGACATGGTGTTCATCACCGCCGGTATGGGCGGCGGCACCGGCACCGGCGCTGCGCCGGTGGTGGCGCAGCTGGCCAAGGAAATGGGCATCCTGACCGTGGCCGTGGTCACCAAACCGTTCCCGTTCGAAGGCCGCCGCCGCATGCAGGTGGCGCTGAAGGGCATCGAGGAACTGAGCCAGCACTGCGACTCGCTGATCACCATTCCGAATGAAAAGCTGATCACCGTGCTCGGCCGCAACGCCACCATGATCCAGGCGTTCCGCGCCGCCAACGACGTGCTGCAGGGCGCGGTGCAGGGCATCGCCGACCTGATCGTGCGTCCGGGCCTGATCAACGTCGACTTCGCCGACGTGCGCACCGTGATGTCGGAAATGGGCCTGGCGATGATGGGCACCGGTTCGGCCCGCGGCGACGACCGCGCGCAGGCCGCCGCCGAAGCGGCGATCCAGAACCCGCTGCTGGACGACGTCAACCTGGCCGGCGCCAACGGCATCCTGGTCAACATCACCGCCGGCCCGGACTTCACCATGGCCGAGTTCGACGAGATCGGCCGCACCATCGAAGGCTTCTCCTCCGAGGACGCCACCGTGGTGGTCGGCACCGTGCTGGATCCGGACATGCAGGACGAAGTGCGCGTGACCGTGGTCGCCACCGGCCTGAACCGTGCGGTGTCGCGCCAGTCGCAGCGTCCGGAGCAGCGTGCGCCGATCAAGCTGGTGCGCAACGCCACCACCGGCCAGCCGGAGTTCGGCGACTTCGAGCACGGCGGCGATGCCGTGTCCAAGGCGGTCGGCGGTGCGATGGGCCTGGGCCTGCGTCGTCCGAGCGGCGACGGCATGGGCGCAGCGCCGTCCGCACCGGCGCCGGCCGCGGCCGACCTGCCGAGCGACTACCTAGACATCCCGGCGTTCCTGCGCCGCCAGGCCGACTGATGCCGTCCTTGGCGCAGCCGTCCGGCTTGCGGATGGGCCTGCCCGGCCATCCATGGCCGGGCGCGGGGCCGCTCGCGACGCAGTGCGTCGCAAGCAAGCGGCCCGCCCTGCGCCGCCAGGCCGACTGAGGTCTGCGTCATCGGCCGGCGCGTGCGCCGGCCCGCAACACCGCCGTCCAGGAGCGCCTCCCTGGCCGGCGCGCCGTGTCCCTTGCTGCCGGGTCCCCGCGACCCGGCAGGTTTTTGCGACCGCGACGCCGGCACGGGCCAGCGTTGCACCGATGGGATGCTGTGACCGCTTTGTTAAAATTTAGCTAAACGCGTGATATTCTCGTTGTCTGTTCAGTTCCCGTGCGAACAGACGTTCCCAGACTGTCTGCCATGACCCAGCAACGCACCCTCAAGAACACGATCCGCGCCACCGGCGTGGGCCTGCACAGCGGCGACAAGGTCTACATGACCCTGCGCCCCGCACCGGCCGACCACGGCATCGTGTTCCGACGCGTGGACCTGGATCCGGCAGTGGACGTGCCGGCCGATGCCGAGCTGGTCACCGAGACCACGCTGTGCACCGGCCTGAGCCGCGGCCAGGCCAAGATCCAGACGGTGGAGCACCTGATGTCGGCGATGGCCGGCCTCGGCGTGGACAACGCCATCGTCGAACTGTCCTCGGCCGAACTGCCGATCATGGACGGCTCGGCCGGCCCGTTCGTGTTCCTGCTGCAGTCGGCGGGCATCGTCGAGCAGGACAAGGCCAAGCGCTTCATCCGCATCAAGCGCGAGGTCGAAGTGCGCGACGGCGACAAGATCGCCCGTTTCGTGCCCTACGACGGCGGCTACAAGCTCGGTTTCACCATCCAGTTCGACCACCCGATGATTCCGGCCAAGCAGTCGCGCCAGGAGATCGAGTTCTCGACGATGGCCTACATCAAGGAAATCTCCCGCGCGCGCACCTTCGGCTTCATGCGCGACCTGGAGTACATGCGCGAGCGCAATCTCGGCCTGGGCGGTTCGATGGACAACGCCATCGTGCTCGACGAGTTCCGCGTGCTCAACGACGACGGCCTGCGCTACGCCGACGAGTTCGTGCGCCACAAGATCCTCGATGCGATCGGCGACCTGTACCTGGCCGGCGGTGCCATCCTCGGCGCCTACGAGGGCTACAAGTCCGGCCACGCACTGAACAACAAGCTGGTCCGCGCCCTGCTCGCCGAGCAGGCGGCGTGGGAATGGGTCAGCTTCGAATCCGCCGCGCAGCAGGCGCCGGTGGCCTACGGGGCGGCGGCTTACGCCTGAACCGTTCAACCCGGTGACGGCCGGGTGGGTATCACGG
Organism: Xanthomonas sp. SHU 199; assembly: GCF_000364665.1. NCBI lineage: Bacteria > Pseudomonadati > Pseudomonadota > Gammaproteobacteria > Lysobacterales > Lysobacteraceae > Xanthomonas > Xanthomonas sp. SHU 199. The sequence goes on along the minus strand of NZ_AQOI01000458.1, from coordinate 6,037 downwards.
AATCGGCAATCGGCCGTTCCTTCTTCTCCCCTTAACGCCGATTTAACGAATCGGTAACGACCTCGCGCCCGACGCCCGCTAGGATGCGTCGGTCGCGGCGTGCGTGTCTACGTACGTCGACGGCCACGGTCGGAGCCCGTGGTCGCATCGGGCGTCGCGGAGACGACGTCCTGCAGGGAAGCCAGTGCCTCGCGCAGCCCCTTGTGCGTGGCCGCAGAAACCGGAGCCGGCGTGCTTCTTGCCTGCTGCATTGGGGAATGCGCGGGTGCAGTCGCAGTCTTGACGGTCACTTTGGTGGCTTTCAGCCCGAGGGAACGGGCCGCAGCAAGTATGTCGGCCTCGGCCAGCCTGACCCGGGCGTGCCAGACCGGAGACTCAACGAGAAAAACGAGCTGTTCGCCGTTCACATTGGCCAACCGGCAACGGGGCGCCAGGTTCGGCGGCAAATGGGGGCGTAACTGCCGGTCCAGCGCGTCGAGCCACAGGGCGCGGCGCAACGGGTCGCCCGCCTTGTCCGCCAGTGCGGCGTCCAGCGCCGGCTGCGGCGTGGCGGTATGGCCTTCGCCGGACTTTCGCTTAGACATGAAAACTCATATGACGTTCAAGAAGATCGTAATCCGTTCCAGTGAAAAGGGGGTCAAGACGTTGCCGTGGCGATTGCGCGAATTCGCCGATCGTCGCCCCCTCGCCGCGCTCGGTGCGGTGCTCGGCCTCGGCATGGTACTCGGCATCGGCGTCAGCGCCGCAGCCGGATGGGGTGGTTCGGCGCAGATGCGCGCCAAGCTCGAGCGGCAGGACCAGGAACTGGCGCAGGTGCGCCGCGACGCGCAGACCCAGGTCAACGCCCTGGCGGCGCGGCTGGGCGAACTGCAGGCGCAGGCGACCCGGCTCAACGCGCTCGGCGATCGCCTGACCCGCATGGGCAAGCTGCAGGACGGCGAGTTCGATTTCGACCAGCCGGTCGGCGTCGGTGGCGGCGACGACGAGCCCAGCCACGACATGCCCGCGCAGCAGCTCGGCAAGGAACTGGACGGGCTGCAGCAGCAGTTCGCCACCTCCGGCCAGCAGCTGTCGGTGCTGGAATCGCTGCTGTTCGACCACCAGCTGGACCAGAACGCGGTGCCCTCGCGGATGCCGATCCGCAACAGCTACATCACCTCGGCCTTCGGCGGCCGCGCCGATCCGTTCGGCCGCGGTACCGGCAACCACAAGGGCATCGACTTCCACGCCAACGTCGGCGACCCGGTGCTGGCGGTGGCCGACGGCGTGGTCAGCTACGCCGGCGTGCGCGGCGGCTACGGCAACGTGGTCGAGGTCGACCACGGCAACGGCTATGTCACCCGCTACGCGCACAATTCGCGGCTGTCGGTGAAGGTCGGCGACCTGGTGCGGGTCGGCCAGGAAGTGGCCAAGGCCGGCTCCACCGGCCGTTCCACCGGTGCCCACGTGCATTTCGAGGTCTGGAAGGACGGGGTGGTGGTGAACCCGGCCAAGTTCCTCGGCGATGGCGCCATTCCGGTGGGCCGCCGCGGCCGTGGCTGAGCTGCGCGGGGGCTGGCGTGCCGGCGCTTGAATCGCCGGGCGCCGCCCCAAGCTACAATGTGCTTTGCCATCGACAGGGCGCCTCGCGCCCTGTTTCGTTTGCGGCCCGTCGATTCCCTGGGGATCGGGCCGTCGAGGCGTTCCTTTCCAACCGGTTCCTTCAATGATCAACAGTCTGCTTACTCGCGTTTTCGGTAGCCGCAACGAGCGCCAACTGCGCCAGCTCCACCGTATCGTCGCCAAGATCAATGCGCTGGAGCCGGAGATGGAGCAGCTCTCCGACGAGCAGCTGCAGGCCAAGACCCCGGAACTGCGTGGCCGCATCGCCGGCGGCGAGACCCTGGATAAGGTGCTGCCGGAAGCGTTCGCGGTGTGCCGCGAGGCCAGCCGACGCGTGCTGGGCATGCGCCACTACGACGTGCAGTTGATCGGCGGCATGGTCCTGCACCTGGGCAAGATCGCGGAAATGCGCACCGGCGAGGGCAAGACCCTGGTCGCGACGCTGCCGGTGTACCTCAACGCGCTGGAAGACAAGGGCGTGCACGTGGTCACCGTCAACGACTACCTGGCGCGCCGCGACGCCGCGCAGATGGGCAAGCTGTACAACTGGCTGGGCCTGAGCGTGGGCGTGGTGTACCCGGGCATGCCGCACAGCGACAAGCACGCCGCCTACGCCGCCGACATCACCTACGGCACCAACAACGAATTCGGCTTCGACTACCTGCGCGACAACATGGCGCTGTCCAAGGCCGACCGCTTCCAGCGCGGCCTCAACTACGCCATCGTCGACGAGGTCGACTCGATCCTGATCGACGAAGCGCGTACCCCGCTGATCATCTCCGGCCCGGCCGACGAGTCGCCGGAGCTGTACATCCGCGTCAATCGCATCGTGCCGCAGTTGGTCAAGCAGGAGTCGGAAGAGGGCGAGGGCGACTTCTGGGTCGACGAGAAGGGCAAGCAGGTGCATCTGTCCGAGGCGGGCATGGAGCACGCCGAAGAACTGCTGCGCGCCGCCGGCATCCTCACCGACGAGGAAGACCGCCTGTACGGCGCGCAGAACCTCAGCGTGGTCCACCACCTCAACGCGGCGCTGCGCGCACACGCGATCTACCAGCGCGACGTCGACTACATCGTGCGCGACGGCGAGGTGGTGATCGTCGACGAGTTCACCGGCCGCACCCTGCCGGGCCGCCGTTGGTCCGACGGCCTGCACCAGGCGGTGGAAGCGAAGGAAGGCGTGCCGGTGCAGCGCGAGAACCAGACGCTGGCCAGCATCACCTTCCAGAACCTGTTCCGCATGTACAAGAAGCTGTCCGGCATGACCGGTACGGCCGATACCGAAGCCTACGAGTTCCAGAGCATCTACGGCCTGGAAGTGGTGGTGATCCCGACCAACCGCCCGACCATCCGCAAGGACTGGCCGGACCAGGTGTTCCTCAACCGCCAGGGCAAGTTCAACGCGGTGCTGGCCGACATCGAGGACTGCGCCAAGCGCGGCCAGCCGGTGCTGGTCGGTACCACCTCGATCGAGACCTCGGAGATGCTGTCCGAGCACCTGCGCAAGGCGGGCGTGAAGCACGAAGTGCTCAACGCCAAGCAGCACGAGCGCGAAGCGCAGATCGTCGCCAACGCCGGCCAGCCGGGCGCGGTGACCATCGCCACCAACATGGCCGGCCGCGGTACCGATATCGTGCTCGGCGGCTCGCTGGAAGCCGAACTGCATGCGTTGGGCGAGGAGCTTGACGACGCGACGCGCGCGCGTCTGAAGGCGGCCTGGCAGGAGCGCCACGACGCGGTCAAGGCCGCCGGCGGCCTGCACATCATCGGCACCGAGCGCCACGAGTCGCGGCGTATCGACAACCAGCTGCGCGGCCGTTCCGGCCGCCAGGGCGACCCGGGTTCCTCGCGGTTCTACCTGTCGCTGGAAGACAACCTGATGCGCATCTTCGCCTCGGATTGGGTGCAGAAGGCGATGCGCATGATGGGCATGAAGGAAGACGACGTCATCGAGGACAAGCTGGTCAGCCGGCAGATCGAGAAGGCGCAGCGCAAGGTCGAGGCGCACAACTTCGACATCCGCAAGAACCTGCTCGACTTCGACGACGTCAACAACGACCAGCGCAAGGTGATCTACGCCCAGCGCGACGAACTGCTGGACGCCGAGTCGGTCAAGGAGAACGTCGACGGCATCCGCGACGACGTGATCTACGACATCGTGTCGCGCTTCGTGCCGCCGAACTCGGTGGACGACCAGTGGGACCTGCCGGGCCTGGAAGCCACGCTGGCCAGCGAACTCGGCCTGTCGCTGTCGATCACCGACCTGGTCAAGCGCCACGAGGAACTGGACGCGGACGGTATCGTCGAGAAGGTGCGCGAGGAAGTGGACCGCCATTTCCGCGAGAAGGAATCGGCGATCGGCGGCGAGACCATGCGCGCGCTGGAGAAGCACGTGATGCTCACCGTGCTCGACCAGAGCTGGAAGGAGCATCTGGCGCGCATGGACTACCTGCGCCAGGGCATCCACCTGCGCGGCTACGCCCAGAAGCAGCCCAAGCAGGAATACAAGAAGGAAGCGTTCGAGCTGTTCTCTGAGATGCTGGAGCACGCCAAGCGCGAAGTGGTCACCCTGCTGGCGCGGGTGCGCATCCGCAGCGAGGAGGAAGTGGCCGCGCTCGAAGCGCAGGAGCGTCAGCAGGTGGAGGCGCAGTTGCGCCAGGCCCAGTTCCAGCACCAGGACGCCGGCGGTTACGGCGCCGACGAGGAAGCCGAGCAGGTGCAGCGCGGCGAGGCGGGTGCGCCGACCGTGGCGCAGGTGACCCGCGAAGCGCCGAAGGTCGGCCGCAACGATCCGTGCCCCTGCGGTAGCGGCAAGAAGTACAAGCACTGCCACGGCCAGCTGAGCTGAGCCTGACGTTGCGCGGACCGCTGCGCAATCGCGCGGCGGCTCCGCATTCGGTGTCGCACGCTGTGGGTGCCGGGGCGCCAGCCATGACACCCCCACGCCGGCTCGTGCACTCCCTTCGGCGAGGGAGTGAGCGACGGATGCAGGTGCTGGGTCGATCACACATTTGCGAATAGCCCTGCCTTGCGCGGGGCATTCTGTTTTTGGGAAGGGCTTGGAGCGATGCGCTTGCCGACGTGGCGTACCGTGCGTGCGGCGCGTAGGCTGGCCGATGTCGCCATTGCCTCTGTAGGCCTGCCGTGGAGCCTTCGCCCAGCCTGGAACTGAAGGCCTTCGTGCCGGCGCAGGATCTCGCGCTGTCGGCGCGGTTCTATGCCGACGTAGGCTTCGCGCCCGAGCCGCTCGGCGACGGCCTGATCTGCTTCCGCCATGGCGACCGTTGCGCGTTCCTGCTGCAGGATTTCTACCACGCGGGCCTGGCGCACAACCTCGTGCTGCATCTGTGGGTGGAGGACGCCGATGCCTGGTGGCGGCGGCTGCAGGCAGCCGATTTGGCGGGCCGTTACGGCGCACGCCTGGGCGAACCCGGGGACCGTCCCTGGGGCATGCGCGACTTCACCATGCACGACCCCGGTGGCGTGCTGTGGCGGATCGGCCAAAGCCTGAGCGCCTGAGCAGGCGGCGGTGGTGGAAGTGCGGCAATCACCGCCATGCGCGCCGCCGCAGCGCGTTGCGCGGCGCGCGCCGGGCAGCGTTGCAGGCGGACAAGCGCCCACTCACGGCCATTTCCGATGACGCTCTGGCGTTGCTGCGGTAGCGCCTGCCATCAGTGGCGCGCCGCCAAAAAGACCATCGCCTGGGGACTGCCTGGCTGCGTGGGCGTCGCTGCCCTCCACAGCCGATCGGCGCCAATGTGCCCCTGGTTGATTGCGCTGGCGCTGCCGGAAACGGCAAGCTTGCGCCATGTCCGAACCGCTCAGATCCATTCATGTCGTCGCCGGCGTCATCACCGATGCGCGCGGCCGTATCCTGCTGACCCGCCGTACCGAGGGCCGCGACCTCGCCGGGCTGTGGGAATTCCCCGGCGGCAAGCGCGAACCCGGCGAGACCTCGGAGCAGGCGTTGGTGCGCGAGTTGCAGGAGGAACTGGGCATCGAGGCCGTCGTCGGCGAGTGGCTGATGGAAGTGCCGCAGCGCTACCCGGACAAGCGGCTGCGCCTGGAAGTGCGCCAGGTGGCGGCGTGGAAGGGCACGCCGCGCGGCCGCGAGGGCCAGGCGCTGACATGGGTGAGCGCCGACAAGCTGGGCCGCTACGCGATGCCGCCGGCCGACCAGCCGGTGGTGGCGATGCTGCGCCAGCCCGCCTGCTACCTGGTGACGCCGGAGCCGGCCGAGCCGGGTCCCTGGTTGGCGGCGCTGGAGCGCGCGCTGGACGCCGGCGTGCGCCGCGTGCAGTTGCGTGCGCGCAGCCTGTCGGCCGAGCAGTGGGCGCCGCTGGCGCGGACCGCGGCGACGCTGTGCGCGACGCGTGGCGCGCAGGTGCTGCTCAACCGCGACGTGGCGCTGGCCCAGGAACTGGGTGTGGGCGTGCAC
>NZ_AQOI01000457.1:0-8100 GCF_000364665.1 Xanthomonas sp. SHU 199 | reverse complement strand
CACCTGGGCGGGGAGCAGCTGCCGCAGTGGCAGGCGCGCCCGTTGCCGGCCGGGCAGGCCGTGGCGGCGTCCTGTCATACCGTTGAAGAATTGCAGGCGGCGCAGCGCATCGGCTGCGATTTCGCGGTGGTCGGGCCGCTGGCCCCCACCGCCAGCCACCCAGGCGCCGCGCCGCTGGGCTGGGAGGCGTTCGAGCGCCTGCGCGAGCAGGTCGCCCTGCCGATCTATCCGATCGGCGGCCTGGCGTCGACGCACGTCGCCGAGGCGCGCCGCCATGGCGGCCAGGGCATCGCCGCGATCCGCGGGCTGTGGCCGCTGGCGGCCGATGTGGCGTGAGTGGGGCGACAGCAACCGCTCCCCTGGTCAACTGTCATGCAGCCGCGAAACGCGAAGTGGCGTGCTTCCGATGGCGCAATGCGTCGGGACTGAAGTCCCTCCCACAGTGTCCGACGAGGCTGGCGCCGCTCCTGGGCGGGGGGAGCCGCGTACGAGGGAACCGCTGTTGCGGTTCCCGAATCCCGAATCCCCAATCCCGGCTCCACCGCGTCGCTGCTGAAGCCGATCCTACAGGTGACGCAGTGCGCGCGCAGGGAGCCGCTTTCGCGATTCCCCAATCCCCATTCCCCATTCCCGGCTCCTCAGAAACTGATCCAGAAGCAGTCGTACTGCCGGCGCAGGTCCAGCACGGTGGAGGCGGGGGTGATGCTGCCGGCGAGGGTCTGCTGCAGACGCAGGCCGGTCGGATGCGGGCGCGATGGTGCCTCGCCACCATCGGCATCCGCCGCGGCCGACGTGGCCGTTGTCGCGGACGCGGCTGTCGACGACGTACCGGCTGCGGGAGCGGTCGTCCCGCCGGTCTCCGGCAACACCGGCACGATCGCCACCAAGGGGCGGCGCACGATCGCCTCCAGACGGTCGAAGATGCGCTGCGCGCCGTCGTCGGAGACGCCGTTCCACCAGTACAGTGCCGATAGCCGGTTGACGTCGCGGGCGTCCACGGCACTGCGGATCTGCTGGACCAGCACGCTGAGCCGGCGCACGCACTGCGGCGGCGCCAGGCCGCGAGCGGCGCTGCCGACATTGCCGGGCGCCGCCGGTGGCGGTAGCCGGTCGATCGCGCCGACGTCCTCGCAGCGGCGATCGCTGAACACGGTGGTGCCATCGGGTCCGCTGCAGCGGTTCACCCGCTGCGCCATGGCAGGCGGCGCGAACACGCATAGGCACAGGAGCAGCAATATAGGCGGAAGGGCGCGCATCGGCGCAGCGTAGCCGCAGCTGGTGTGACCGCGGAGCGAATGCCTTACGAGCGCTGGGATTCGGGATTGGAGATTGGGGATTCGCCAAAGCGAGGCGGCGCGCCGCTGTTACCAATCTCTAATCCCGAATCCCCAATCCCAGAGTTCGGCCAGCGGCCGCGACACTCAGCCGGCGGCGACGTCGCCGCGCAGACGTGCCAGGACGTTGGTGGTGGGCTTGGCCAGGTTGAGCGTATAGAAATGCAGCCCGGGGGCGCCGCCGTCGACCAGGCGTTGGCACAAGGTGGCGACCACGTCGGCGCCGAACTCGCGGATGGCCTCGGCATCGTCGCCGTAGGCCTGCATGCGCTTGCCGATCCAGCGCGGGATTTCCGCGCCGCACTGCTCGGAGAAACGCCGCAGCTGGCTGAAGTTGGAGATCGGCATGATGCCGGGCACGATCGGGATCTGCACGCCGAGCTTGCGCACCGCGTCGACGAAGTGGAAGTAGGCGTCGGCGTTGTAGAAGTATTGGGTGATGGCGGCATCGGCGCCGGCATCGACCTTGGCCTTGAAGTGGCGCAGGTCGCTGAGCGCGTCGTGGGCCTGCGGGTGCGTCTCCGGATACGCGCCCACTTCCAGATGGAAGGCGTCGCCGTGCTCGGCGCGGATGAAGGCGATCAGGTCGGCGGCATAGCGCAGGTCGCCGGGGTGGCCCATGCCCGACGGCAGGTCGCCACGCAGCGCGACCAGGCGGCGGCAGCCGATGGCGCGGTACAGCTTGAGCAGCTCGCGGATCTCCTCGCGGCTGCCGCCCACGCAGGACAGATGCGGCGCGGCCTCGAAACGGTGGTGCTGCTTGAGGTGGCGCACGGTCTCGGAGGTGTAGCTCAGGGTTGAGCCGCCGGCGCCGAAGGTGCAGGAGACGTACTCCGGGGCGTAGGCCTTGAGCCGTGCGGCGGTGCGGTCGAGCTGCGCGCGCTGTTCATCGGTCTTGGGCGGATAGAACTCGAAGCTGATGGCGGTCATGGGCGCAACGCAGCGGGCGGTGTGGCGAGTATATCTCTTCATCCGGATGGATGTGCAAGAAGTCGTGGCCGCGCGCTCCCCGCGCGGCGCGCCGGTGGGCGCGCCGCGTCCGCTCCCTGGCTCAGCGCTTCCACATCCGCGCCTGCCGCGGCGGCAGACTGAAGGTGTAGCTGCCGCTGGAAATACGCACCACGCTGCCGGAACCCAGCGCATCGGTGTAGTCGACGTTCCAGCGCAATACGCTGCCGTTCATCGGTACCGCGGCGGTGACGGTATTGCCGCACTTGTTGATGCCGACGATGCCCAGGTCGCCGCGGCGGAACAGCAGGTAGCAGGCGCCGTGCGCCAGCACCTGCATGTCGCGGCCCTGCGCGGCGTTGTGGAAGCCGACCATGCGCTTGAGGTCGTCGCGCTGGTAGGCGTTGACCCAGCGGTTGTCGCCGCTTTCGTTGTTGTCCGAGTACACCATCGGCACGCCGCCGTCGCGGCCGAGCAGGTAGGCGTAGGCCAGGGTCTCGTCGACCGGGTCCATGATCGCGTAGCGGAAGCCGGCGTTGTTGGGGATGTCGTGGGTGATGGCGAAAGTCACCGCGCGCGCACCGGGCAGCGCCTGGCCGTAGGCGCCCGGATCCACCAGCAGGTCCATGCTGCCGCCGTAGGCGAAGGCGTTGCGCACCGAGTTGAACAGCGGGAAGTCGTAGGCCGCGTGCGGGGTGGCCTGCAGGTACGGCGCCAGGAACTGGTCGTAGTCGGAATTGCCGCTGCCGCCGCCGGTGATCACCTCGCCGAACACCATCACCCCGGAGCGCACCTGCGCATCGAGCACCTTGTTCAGATGGTCGAAGGTCATGTGTTTGGCCGCATCGATGCGGAAACCGGTCACGCCCAGCGCCTTCAACGCCAGCAGGTAGTTGCGCTGCTGCTGCACCACCCAGTCGTTGCCGACCAGATCCGGCAGGCCGGGATCGTTGCCGCCGCCGCAGATGCGGTAGGTGCGCACCTGGTAGGGATCGTTGTAGTTGGTGATGCACTGCGCCGGGCCGAAATCGTTGGCGCTGAGGAAATTTTGCGAGAGGTCGCCGAACAGTCGCAGCGACGCATAGCGCTGCGGGTTGGCGGCGTACTGGCCGAGCACCGCGCTGGCCGGGTAGTTCAGGTCCGAGCGCGTGGCCGCTTCGTTGGCCATGTGGTTGAGCACCACGTCGGCATAGGTTTCCACGCCCACCGCCTTCAGCGCCTGCACCATGCTGGCGAAGGCGTCGGTGTCGCCGAGCGGGTTGTCGATCAGACGCATGTCCTGCGGCTGGTAGCGCGCCCACCAGGCGTCGCCCTGCGAGCGGTAGGCCGGCGCCACCAGCACCTTGCGGTAGCCGGCGGCGGCGATCTGCGCGGCACGCGCTTCCACGGTGGCGTAGGGCCAGTTGAAGGCATGCAGGATGACGTCGGCCTGGGCGCTGGCGGTGGCCAGGAGCAGCAGCAGGCCGACCAGCAGGCTGCGCCAGCGGTGCAGGTGCAGCAGACGATTTGCAGCGGATGGGACGCGCATCGTTCGATCTCCTCGGTGCGTGGGCGCAGGCAGGACGCCTGCAGGACAGGGATATGACGTCGCCGCGGGGCTGGCGTGCGGCCGGAGGATGCTAAGCGCGCATCGCGGCGCAACATGCGCGCGCTACATACGTATTCATGGCGACAGGGTACGAAAGCGGGATCGGCATCCGTTTCCGCTCGGAAGCGCCGTGCGCGCTGCATTCATGGCACATGTCGCATCGCGGCCCACGCGCTTTGCTACAGTCGCCGCCCTCACCTGTCGACGCGGAGCCGCACCATGACCAGCGCAGCCTTCTATCCGATCGGGACCCCCGGCGTGCCCTGGGGCGCCGCCGAGAAGGCGGCCTGGCTGGCGGGTCAGCCGCGCCGGCGCAGCTACCAGGACGAGGTGGTCGCTGCCATCGAAGGACTGCGCGGGCATTGGGAGGTGGTCGCGTACGGGGAACTGGCGTACGCGCAGGAGCGCTATCCGCTGCTGGCCTTGCGCAGCCGCAACTGGGACGACGCCTTGCCGTGCATGCTGGTCACCGGCGGCGTGCATGGTTACGAGACCAGCGGCGTGCACGGCGCGCTGCAGTTCGCCCAGCAGCATGCCGGGGACTACGCCGGCCGCGCCAACCTGCTGGTGGCGCCGTGCGTGAGCCCGTGGGCGTACGAGCGCATCCACCGCTGGAACGCCGATGCGCTGGATCCCAACCGTTCGTTCCGCGCCGACAGCCCGGCGCAGGAATCGGCCGCGCTGCTGCGCCTGGTGGCGCCGCTACGCGATCGGGTGCGCATGCACATCGACCTGCACGAGACCACCGACAGCGACGAGTCCGAATTCCGGCCGGCGCTGGCCGCGCGCGATGGCATCGCCTACGCGCCGGGCGGCATTCCCGACGGTTTCTACCTGGTCGGCGACAGCGAGAACCCGCAGCCCGCGTTCCAGCAGGCGGTGCTGGCCGCAGTCGCACAGGTCACCCATATCGCGCCGGCCGACGCCGCCGGCGAACTCATCGGCACGCCGCTGGCGGCGCCGGGGGTCATCAACTACCCGGTGAAGCGGCTGGGTCTGTGCGCAGGCATCACCGACGCGCGCTACACCACGACCACCGAGGTGTATCCGGACAGCGCCAGCGCCACGCCGCAGCAGTGCAACGCCGCGCAGGTGGCGGCGGTACGCGCGGCGATCGACTACGCCTTGGCGCATCCGTAGTCGCCAGGTGGATGCACGATTTGCAGGACACCTGTCACGCAGCCGCGACGAGCGACGCCCGCTGGGTACCCAACCTTGCACGGCGTCGGGACTGAAGTCCCTCCCACAGTGCACCCAGTCGAGGTATCGCAAGTTCCGCTGAGCGCTGTTCCGCATGGCCTTGCGCCACCGGCTGCGACGGCGGCAGCGGTGGGCACCGACCCTGCCGCGCGCTACGCTTGTGGGCCCTCGTTTGCCATGTACCCCATGTCCATCGTCCTCACGCCGTTTGCCCGCACGCGTCTGTTCCCGCGCGATGGCCGCCGCAATGCGATCCAGGACTGCACGCCCGAGCAGTTCGAGCAGCACCTCAACGCGCACACGCCGCTGCAGGTGCTGGACGGCTACGCACCGTTCTGCAAGTTGCACGTGCACCGCAACTGGACCTCGACGCGCTGCCTGACCGTGCCGATCACCGACGCCAACCGGCGCCTGCTGCGTTCGGGCTACGAGGCGCGCAGCCGTGAAGAGCTGCCGGTCCTGGTGCGCTGGTTCGAAGGGGGCGAGCCGCCGGTGGCCGAGTACCTGCTGCCGATCCTCTACAGCCGCGAACAGCTCGCGCACGAGGGCGCGCCGATCGAGGCGGACTGGGGCGTGGTCGGTTGCCTGTATACCGCCGAGCCGCAGGAGATCCCGATGGCGCCGATCACCATGCTGCGCAATGCGCTGGGCGTGGAGGAGGGCGGCTCGGGCGTGCCGCTGGATCGCGACGCCTATCGGCGCAGCGTGGCGTTCTGGGAGCACAACGCCAACTGGCGGCCGTAAGCGCGGTCAGACACGGTCCGCGCCAGTGACCTCGCCGGACACCCATCGCGGTGCGTGCGGCGGCGGTGTGTGCGCCGCATGTTACCGCGCGCAGGCGTGATCGCTCCGGACGCGGTCACGCAGTCGCGCAGCCGTCTTCACGCATCCCTGCATGTTGCCGCCGCCGGCCCGCCGTGCTGCATCCGTGCACGCGCTTGTGCACTGGCGCATAAGTGCTGAACAGAACTGCGCGCTGCCGCGCGTTCTCGCCGCGACGCCCTGTCCGTTCATCGGCATGACGCGCAACGACTATCAAGTTTGCGGACGGCGGGACGATAGCGAGAGGGTGGGTCGCCATGCAGCGGCGCCGGGACGCAATGTCCGGCCGCGCATCGTGGCCCGGTGGGGAAGGCGCCTCGGGCAGGTCATCGGCAGCGGACACGGCGCACTCGTGCCGCGCGCCGTGGCGGGCTGCCGCGTGGGGGCGTTCCCCGCGACCGTATTCCCTCCCCCCTTGCCAAGGAAGTCGTCATGTCCACTCCGTCGCCGCAGCGCCGTCGCGGCAGCGTCGCCAAACGCCTGATGCTCGGTACCGGCCTGCTTGCGCTGGCCTGCTTCGGCCTGACCGCCATGATCATCTACTGGCGCAGCAGCGAGGCGTTGCTGTCGACCTCGCGCACCAGCATCGAGAACCTGGCGCAAGTGGAGGCGCAGCGGGTGTCGCGCGAAATCGGCGTGGCCTTCGACGCCAGCGACGCGCTGGCTAACAGCTTCCGCGTGCAGCACGCCGCCGGTCTGTCGCGCGCCACCGCCACCGCGGTGCTGCGCAGCCAGCTCGACGCGCATCCGCAGTGGCTGGGCATCAGCACCATGTGGGAGCCGGACGCCTTCGACGGCAACGACAAGGCCTTCGTCGGCACCGAGGGCCATGACGCCACCGGCCGCTACATGACCTGGTGGTCGCGGCAGAACGGCAAGCTGGTGCGCGAGGCGCTGCGCGACTACGAGAAGCCGGGCGACGGCGACTGGTACCTGCTGGCGCGCAACACGCACAAGCCGGTGGTGATCGAGCCCTACTACTACCCGGTGGCCGGCAAGGACACGCTAATGACCACGCTGGCCACGCCGATCCTGGAGAACGGCCGCTTCCTGGGCGTGGTCACCGTCGACTTCACCCTCGATACCCTGCAGCAGCGCATCGCCGCGCTGCGGCCGATGGGCGAGGGCCATGCCAGCCTGCTGTCGCCGTTGGGCATGGTGATGGCCAGCCGCGATCCGCAGCAGGTCGGCAAGACCCGCAGCGATGCCTGGTCCAAGGACATGCTGGCGCGCGTGGCCAAGGGCCAGGTGGTGTTCGACCACCGCCGCGCCGACGGCGAGGATGCGTTGAACGTGTTCGTGCCGCTGAAGATCGGCGATGCGCCGCAGACGTTCGCGCTTGGCGTCTCGGTGCCGTACGCGCTGGTCATGGCCAAGGCGCGTGCACTGTTGTGGACCATCGTCGCGGTCGGCCTGCTCTCGGCGTTGTTGCTGAGCGGCGCGCTGTACCTGCTGCTGCGCCGGCAGGTGCTCGACCCGCTGGCCGAGGCCGTGCGGGTGTCTTCGGCAGTCGCCGCCGGGCGCCTGGACAGCCAGGTCCGGCATCGCCGCGACGACGAGCTGGGCCAGTTGCTGGATGCGATGGGCAGCATGCAGACGCAGTTGCAGGCGGTGATGCAGGCGCAGGCGGAGATGGCGCAGCGCCACGACGCCGGCGAGATGAGCTACCGGATGGACGCCGAACGTTTCCCCGGCGAGTACGGACGCATGGTCCATGGCACCAACGCGCTGGTGGCCGCGCACGTGGACGTGCAGCGGCGCCTGGTCGAGGTGATGTCGCAGTACGCGATCGGCAACATGCAGGTGGACATGGAACCGCTGCCGGGCGAGAAGGCCGCGATCACCGAGGCGATGCGCACCACCAAGCGCAGCCTGCAGGCGATCAACCAGGCCATCACCGAACTGGCGCAGGCCGCGGCTTCCGGCGATTTCTCCCGGCGTGGCGACGCCGAGCGCTTCCAGTACGACTTCCGCGGCATGGTGGTCGGGCTGAACCGGCTGATGGAGTTGACCGAAGGCAACCTCTCGGCCTTGTCGGCGCTGTTGCGTGCCGTGGCCCAGGGCGACCTCACCGCGCGCATGCACGGCGAATTCCACGGCGTATTCGCGCAGATGCGCGACGATGCCAATGCCACGGTAGAACAGCTGACCGGCATCGTCGGCCGCATCCAGCAGGCCACCACCGCGATCAACTCCGCCGCCAGCGAG
>NZ_AQOI01000456.1:0-8850 GCF_000364665.1 Xanthomonas sp. SHU 199 | reverse complement strand
CGACGACCTGTCGCGTCGCACCGAGCAGCAGGCGGCCAATCTGGAAGAAACCGCGGCCTCGATGGAGGAGCTGACCTCGACGGTGAAGCAGAACGCCGAGCATGCGCATCAGGCCAACCGCCTGGCGCAGGACACCGCGGGCGTGGCCTCGCGTGGCGGCGCGGTGGTCGAGCAGGTGGTGGACACCATGTCCGGCATCGCCGAAGCATCGAAGAAGATGGCCGAGATCATCGGCGTGATCGACGGCATCGCCTTCCAGACCAACATCCTGGCGCTCAACGCCGCGGTTGAGGCGGCGCGCGCCGGCGAGCAGGGCCGAGGTTTCGCGGTGGTGGCCAGCGAGGTGCGCGCGCTGGCGCAGCGCTCGGCGACCGCGGCGCACGAGATCAAGGGCCTGATCGACGCCTCGGTCGGCAAGATCGACGATGGCACCGCACTGGTCAACGGCGCTGGCGACACCATGCGCGAGGTCGTGGCCAGCGTGCGCCGGGTCACCGACATCATGAGCGAGATCGCCGCCGCCTCGCAGGAGCAGAGCGCCGGTATCGAACAGGTGAGCAAGACCATCGTGCAGATGGACGAAGCCACCCAACAGAATGCCGCGCTGGTCGAGGAGGCCACGGCGGCGGCGCGGGCGATGGAGGATCAGGCCGAGGAACTGCAGCGCGCGGTGGCGCTGTTCAAGCTCGCGGCACCTTCGTCGGGCGGCCTGGCCGCGGCGGGCCGGGCGCGGCTGGAGCTGGTGTCGTGAGCGCCATGCGCAGCGCAGCGCTGCTGCTGGCGCTGGGCGTCGCCGCACCGGCCTGGGCCGGGACCGCCAGCGCCAATCTGGCGGCGACCTCGAACTACGTCTCGCGCGGATTCGAGCAGAGCTGGGGGCGGCCGGTGCTGCAGGGTGGGCTGGACGTGGCCGCGGACAGCGGCTGGTATGCCGGCACCTGGGCGTCCGGGGTGAGCCCGTACTTCATCGAAGGCGGGCACGTGGAGTGGGACGTGTATGCCGGCTACGCGGCCAGCCATGGCGACTGGGGCTGGCGCGCCGGCGTCTACCACTACGCCTACCCGGGCGCGCGCATGAGCGCCAGCGGCACGCGCTACGACTATGGCGAGGCGATCGTCGCCGGGCACTGGCGCACGCTGGAACTGTCCTACGCCAGCACCTGGACGCGCGACTACTTCGGCTACAACAGCGCCACGCTGGGCGTCGGCCAGGGCCGGCACTCGCGCGGCTCCGGCTATCTGGCGCTGGACGCCACGCTGCCGCTGGCGCCGGACTGGCAGGCCAGCGTGCATGCCGGCCACCAGCATGTGCGCAACTTCGCCGACTACGGCTGGACCGACGCGCGCGTGGGCCTGAGCCGCACCTGGCGCGGCACCGAGTTCGGCCTGAGCTACGCACGGGCCTGGAACAGCGCCGGCGTCTATCGCCGCTACACCACCGGCGTGGCGGATGGCGAGGGCCGGGTGCACGTCTCCAACCCGATCGACGGCGCCTGGTCGTTCTCGATCAAGCGCAACTTCTCGCTGTAGGCTCAGCCGTCGGCGGGCGCTGCGAACGCCTCCACGGCGAGCCGGTCCAGGTAGGCGCGCAGGCGTTGCTCGCGTTGCGCCGGGTCGCTGGGCAGCGGGCGCGCTTGCGTGCCGCCGCCGCTGCGCGCATGCACGCGTGGATACGGCTGTGCCGGCGCCGGCACGCCCAGGAAGGCGCACAGCGGCTCCCAGCCCGTCTGCGCGTCGGTGTCGAGCACCAGCAGGCGCTGCGCCGGCACGCTGGCGATGACCGCCTGGTTCCAGCGGCGGAAATAGTCGGTCATGAAGCCGCGATCGTCGATGCGCGTGGCGAAGTCGCGGCGCAGGAACCGGCTCAGCCGCTGGCCCTCGGCGCCGAACAGGGCCGGCACGCGGCCGTCGCTGGCGAAGATGGTGCTGCGCACCGACTCGAACCAGGCATCGGCATCGCGCACGGTCAGGATCACCTTGGCCTGCGGGTAGCGCGCGACCAGCTCGCGCCAGAAGCAGCAGCCGGGATAGTCGACGCTGGCGGTATAGCCGGCGAACAGCGTGTCCCAGTCCGCCTGCCCGTCGATCGCCGCATTCCACAGCGGCAAGGCCTGGCGCAGGTGCGCGGCCAGTTCCATGGCGTGATAGCAGCGGCCCAGGCCCAGATGTTCCAGCGCCAGCTTCAGCGACAGGGTGCCGGTGCGGCCGAGGCCGGCGCCGATGACGCGCAGGCTCATGCTGCCGCCCCGGCGCCCTGCGCCAGCCACTGCGCCGCCTCGCGGCCCAGTTCCGCCTGCGCACGCGCCTCGTAGTCGGCAGCGACGGCCTCCGGCAACAGCGCGCGCCAGCGGCCACTGCGCCCCTGGTTGAAGAAGGCCTTGCCGCCCTCGCGCCACAGCCCGGCACCCTGCGGCACATAGCGCGCGGCGTGCTGGCGCATGTAGCCGAACTGGCAGTGCACCAGGATGGTCTCCCAGGCCGCCTCGCGCACCGGAATCTCCAGGAACGCGGCGATACGCCGCACTTGCCCGGGCAGATCCTGCAGCAGGTCGGCGTAGTGCACCAGCAGCACGTTCGGCTGCGCGCGCTGCTTCCACCAGCTGCGCACGCCCTCCCAGAACGGCCAGAACGGTGCGCCGTCGTGGGCCAGCCAATGCGCCACGTAGGCATCCATCGGCAGGCTCGGCGGCGGCACCACGCGCAGCTTGCCCGGTTCGGCCGCCCCGGCATCCAGCCGCGCCTGCGCATCCTGGCTGACCGCACACTGGTGGTCGTACAGGCTCAGCGCGATGTCGCGGCCGTCGCGGCCGATGTACAGGTATTTGGCGCGATCGCTGTCCACCAGCGCATCGGCGGGCAGATGTGTCTTGATGAAGCGCCGGTGGGTCTGCGCCTGCAGCAGCGCGAGCTTGCTCGTGCGGTCCGGGTACACGCCGTCCAGCCACGGCGAGATCGCCGACACGTCGACGTCCGCCGCGCCCTCGAACAGCAACTGCGCGACGATCTGCTGCAGCCAGGTGGTGCCGGCCTTGGCGTAGCTGGCGATGACGATGTCGCCGTCGCGAAACTCCAGTTCGTTCCAGGCGGCGGAATCGAAAAAGCGGTTGGAGTATTCCCGGGACTTGGCGAAGGCGGCGGAATCAGCCATGCGGGGTTTCCGGTGTGCGGGGGAAGGGCGCCGTCGCGGGCGGCTGGCGGGGCGGGGCTGTCGTGCGCGGGCGCAAGGCGATGCGGACATCGAGTGGGCGCAGCACCAGCGCTGGATACGGTCGCGGCCGCGCATCCGCCGCCAGGTGCAGGGTGCGCTCGCGCAACAGACCGGCCACGACCACAGTCATCTGCACCAGCGCCAACTGGCTGCCGATGCAACTGCGCGGACCGCCGCCGAACGGAAAGTAGGTGTAGCGCGCCGGTGTCTGCGCCGGGTCCAGCCAGCGCGCCGGCAGGAAGCGGTCCGGCGCGGCGAAGTGACGCGGATCGCGCTGCACCACCCACTGGCTGACGATCAGCTGGGTACCGCGCGGCACCGCGAAGCCGCCCAGCGTGGTGTCGCGTTGCGCGATGCGCGCGGTCATCCATGCCGGCGGATACAGGCGCATGGCCTCCTTCACGCAGGCGCGCGTCAGCGGCAGGCGTTCGACGAGCGCATCGGCGCAGGGCGTGGCGGATGCGCCGCCGATACCGGGCAGGGCATCGGCTTCCTCCGCCACGGCCTGCGCGATCGATGGATGTTGCGCCAGCAGCAACAGCGTCCAGGTCAGGCCGGCCGCCATCGGCTCCAGCGCCGACATCAGCATCGCCGCCGCTTCGTCGCGGCACCAGTCGTCGTCGGCCTGCGGAGCGTCGCGTCGCAGCAGCTCCAGCACCGAGGCGTCTGCGTCATCAGAATGTGGCGACGTCAGGATCTGCGTCAGCGCGGTGTCCAGTGCGCCGCGTGCGGCACGCAGGCGGCGCTTGCCGGCACTCGGCCACCAGGCCGGCGCCGCAGACGGCGTACGCGTCTGCTGCAGGATCGCATCGACCATCGGCAGCATCCGCAGCAGCGCCGGCGCGTGCGCCGCATCGCCGAGCAGGAAGCCGGCGCCCAGTTGCGCGCAGAGCGCAGTCATGCTCAGGCGCAGGTCGTGCACGTTGTCGATGTCGTCGCGCGAGCGCAGCAGAACCTGTGTGGCGGCGGCCGCCTTTGCGGCGTAGTCGCGCACCAGGCTGGCGCGGAACGCGGGCTGCAGCGCCTGGCGCTTGCGCCGCCAGGCCTCGCCCTCGCTGTTCATCACCGATGCCGGAAATGCAGCGCGCCGCGCACGCGGATCCGGATCGGATTTGGCGTAGAGGCTGCCGTCGTCGCCGAGCACCGTGGCGATCGCGCTTGGTGCTGCGAGCAGATAGGTGCGCTCGGCGATCCGCACCACGTCGCCATGCGTGCGTGCGCAGTGTTGCAGGAAGTCGAGGGGATCGGTGGCGAAAGCCTGCCGGTTGCCGAACGCCCAGTGCCCGCGCGGGCCTGGCGGGCGCGGGTGCGGATCGGTCACGTGCAGATCCGCACGAATAGCCGTGTCGGCGGGTCACACCGCGACGCAGGAGGGGACATGGAGCCGATGGCGAACGGGCGTGCAGCCGTGCGAAGCGGAGAGCGCTGGGGAGAGGGGGCGGGTCGCCCCCTCTCGCACGGTCATGCCACGCGACGGTGGCGGGGGAGGTCAGTAGGTGTAGATGTAGCCGAGCTTGCGGCCACCGAGGCTCTGCACCCAACGCGACAGCGAATCAAAAAGGCGTTTCATGGCGATACTCCTGATTGAGCGGGGGATCTGTTGCGATTGTCGCGCCTGCCTCAGCGTGGCAGGCGCGGAAAAAAGCATCCTCGCTTGGATGCGGCGGCGCAAGCAAAAGACTGAAGCGCGGCCAACTGCAATGCGCATGTCATCTGCAGTTTTGTGGCGTGTGTCGCACGCGATTGCAGCGCATCGCCGCGCATGCCATGCAGGGTGCCGCCCTGCACGTGTGGCCACTGCGTCGCCATCGCTGCGTGCTATGGTCGCGCCATTTCGGCAACGAGTGGCTGCGGATGCCCGTGACCCACGAGTACGATCGCCTGGCCGCGATCTACGACCGTTTCTACGATCGCTGGCCTGCCGCCGTCACCCAGCAGTGCGTCGGTGTCCTCGCCGAGCTGGCCGCGGGCCGTGCGGCGCTGGAACTGGGCATCGGCACTGGCCGCATTGGCTTGCCGCTCGCGCACTGCGATGTGCCGGTCACCGGTATCGACAATTCTCCTGCGATGCTCGAGGCCTTGCGTGCCAAGCCCGGCAGCGAACGCCTGCACCTGGTTTGCGCCGATTTCGCCGACATGCCGGTATGCGGGCCGTTCGGCCTGATCTACGCGGTGGCGGCATTCGGGTATCTGCTGACGCAGGCCGAGCAGCTGCGTTGCATGGTCAACGCGGCGCGCTGCCTGGCGCCCGACGGACGCTTGCTGATCCAGAGCGCGGTGCCGGGTGCAGAGGTGTTCGAAAGCGGCAAGGTCAGCCAGGTGCTGGACGTGCCGGACACCGACGGCGATGGCGCGGCAGTGATGCTGGTGTGCTCGCAGCCCGATCCGCTGCAGCAGCGCATCGACCAGCGCGTGGTGGTACTGGGCGAATCCGGCACGCGCATCTTCAGCGAGCGCCGCCGCTACGTGTGGCCATCGGAGCTGGACCTGATGGCGCAGATCGCCGGCCTGCGCCTGGAGGCGCGCTGGAGCGACTGGGCACGCACGCCGTATCACGGGCGCAGCCGGATCCAGATCTCCGTGTACGTGCCTGCCAGTGAGCGCACGGCCTGAGAGATTCACGCCGTCGTAAGCGCTTGACGGCGATGTCCGGTCTGCGAGTGGCGGCGTCGGAAGTAGTTGGGCTTTATCGCATTCGGCGTCTGCGGCCATGCCGCTGCCGGACTAGGCTATCCCGTTGGTGTATAGGCGAACCGCTCCTGCAGCCGCGCGCATCGTGTCTGGTCTGGTCGACGCCGTGCTACGACCCGGCACGGGCGCTTGGCTTCGCGATCGCCAGTTTGCGGCGGGGAACACTCAGCATGTCATCCTCGGTTGCGAAGTGCCGCGCTAGCCCGCGCCATGGGAGGCAGTGACAGCAAATCAGGCAAGCAACGCATCGACCAGATCAGCGTGGGCACCGGCCCCGGTTTCATGCATCGCGTGCATAGCCTGCTTCGCGTTGTGCGCGGATCGCCAGGACAAAGACGGTATCCAGCGCCACCACGTATCGGTAGAGGGCGATATATCCCTGAGCGCCTTGGCCAATCACCAGTTCACGCACATCATGGCGCGTCAGCCGGCCGATCAGCGGATTGTCCGTCAGCACGTTCGATGCGCTGACGATCTCGCTCAGACGCTCTTGGATATGCTCGGCTTCGTGTTGTTCCAGATGGCCGATGATGCGCCGTAGGTCCTCGTTGACAGAGGGCAGGAACTCGACGTGCGCCATGCTATTTCGCGAACTTGCGGGCGGCGGGAGGGGGAATGTCCTTGCCCTCAATGCGTTCCATCAGATAGCGACGCATCTCGTCCCAGGGAATGCTCTCGCCGGTTTCGAGAAATTCGCCCCAACGGCGCTCGGCCTCTGCATGGAAGTCGACGCGCCGCTCGGCCAGCTCGGCCTTCTCGGCGATGGCTTCCAGGATGAAGTTGTGCGACGTGGTGCCGGCCGCTTCCGCGGCCTTGGCGACGCGGGCCTTGAGCGCGTCCGGCAGGCGGATGGTGGTGGTGCTCATGGGGAGCTCCAGGCGATTGGTGTGGAATCAATGTAGCACAGGTGTGGTACAGACGGCCTGGCTGGACAGGCGCGTCGGCCGACTGGCCGGAAAAGGCCGCTTGCAGCAGGGACTGCGCAAGGTGACGATGTCTGCGGCTTTCGCTCCGTACGAATTTCCAGCCCCCTGCCTCCACACGCTCGCAGCGCCGGTCGCACAAAAAACGGGCGCCTCGCGGCGCCCGTTCCTGTCTGCCTGGCGATCTCCTGCCAATGGCTCAGTAGCGGTAGTGCTCCGGCTTGAACGGGCCATCGACCGGCACGCCGAGGTAGGCGGCCTGCGCGTCGGTGAGCTTGGTCAGCTTCACGCCGATCTTCTCCAGGTGCAGGCGCGCCACTTCCTCGTCCAGCTTCTTCGGCAGGCGGTACACCTGCTTCTCGTAGCTGTCCTTGTTCTGCCACAGGTCGATCTGCGCCAGGGTCTGGTTGGCGAAGCTGTTGGACATCACGAAGCTGGGGTGGCCGGTGGCGCAGCCCAGATTGACCAGGCGGCCTTCGGCCAGCAGGAAGATCGCGTTGCCGTTGGGCAGCACGAACTTGTCCACCTGCGGCTTGATGTTGATCTTCTGCACGCCCGGCAGCTTGTACAGCGCCTCGACCTGGATCTCGTTGTCGAAGTGGCCAATGTTGCAGACGATGGCCTGGTCCTTCATCTGCGTCAGGTGCTCGATGCGGATGATGTCCTTGTTGCCGGTGGTGGTGACGTAGATGTCGGCCTGGCCGAGGGTGTCCTCGACGGTGTTGACCTCGAAGCCTTCCATCGCCGCCTGCAGCGCGCAGATCGGGTCGATCTCGGTGACGATGACGCGGGCGCCGTAGGCACGCAGGCTGTGCGCCGAGCCCTTGCCGACGTCGCCGTAGCCGCACACCACCGCGACCTTGCCGGCCAGCATCACGTCCATCGCGCGCTTGAGGCCGTCGGCCAGCGACTCGCGGCAGCCGTACAGGTTGTCGAACTTGCTCTTGGTCACCGAGTCGTTGACGTTGATCGCCGGGATCAGCAGGGTGCCGGCTTCGGCCAGCTGGTACAGGCGGTGCACGCCGGTGGTGGTCTCTTCGGAGACGCCCTTCCAGTCCTTGACCACGCGGGTCCAGTAGCCGGGGCGCTCCACCGCCACGCGCTTGAGCAGGTTCTTGATCACCTGCTCCTCGTGCGAGGAGGACGGCTCGTCCACCCACTTGGCGCCGTTCTCCAGCTCATAGCCCTTGTGGATCAGCAGGGTCACGTCGCCGCCGTCGTCCACCACCAGTTCCGGGCCGGTCTGGGTACCGTCGGGCAGGGTGAAGGTCAGCGCGTCGAGGGTGCAGTCCCAGTATTCCTCCAGGGTCTCGCCCTTCCAGGCGAACACGGGGGTGCCGGTGGCGGCGATCGCCGCGGCGGCGTGGTCCTGGGTGGAGAAGATGTTGCACGAGGCCCAGCGCACGTCGGCGCCGATGTCCTTCAGCGTCTCGATCAGCACCGCGGTCTGGATGGTCATGTGCAGCGAGCCGGTGACGCGCACGCCGGCCAGCGGCTTGGCGGCGGCGTACTGGCGGCGGATCGACATCAGGCCCGGCATCTCGTGCTCGGCGATGTCCAGTTCCTTGCGGCCCCAATCGGCCAGGGAAATGTCGGCGACCTTGTAGTCGCCCTCGGTGGAAAAGCGCTTGAGTGCAGCGTTCATCGATAAAGCTCCGGTCAATGGCGAGAAACTCGCGAAGTCCGGGCGCCGTTGTCGCTCAAGCCTCGCGCCGAGCCTGGCCGGATCTGGAGACGGGGAATCCGGTCTCGATCCGGTCGCAGCGCCCCTCGGCGCAAGGGGTAACCGATTATAGCGGCTGCCGCGTGTGGCGCTTGAACGCGGGGGGGCAGGGCGGGGGATGGCAGGCCCAAGCCCAACCATCGACAGGGGGCGGGCCGCGCCGGCCCTGCTACCGTCGCTGGTTCGATCGATGCGAAGGAAAGGGGAAGAGATGAACCAGATCACAGTGCGCGGGCGCCGCCGTGTCGCCAGGCCGGTGTGCGGCCTGCTGTGCGCGGCCCTGGCCGCGGCCGGCAGCGCCGCCA
>NZ_AQOI01000455.1:0-1198 GCF_000364665.1 Xanthomonas sp. SHU 199 | reverse complement strand
CGCGCACAGGCAGAACCAGGCCAGCCACGCCAGCCACACGCTGGCGCGCCACAGCCCGCCGCGTGCCGGCGCGGCGGCCACGGCCTGCAGGCGCTCGCCATAGGGCACGCGCAAGGCCGGCGCATTGCCGCGCCGTGCCGGCAGCAACAGATTGGCCAGCAGGGGCAGCGGCATCGCCAGCCACATCCACGGCCAGGCGAAGCCGGCCAGCAGGTCGCTGAGGCTCTGCCACGACGAAGACACCAGGCTCATCGCCGTCCTCCACGCCGCGCCGCCATCAACGCCAGGAAGCGGCGCCGCGCCAGCGGCAGCAATGTCTGCACCTGCGTCGGGTCGAGGCTGGGGCGGTAGCCACCGTCGAGCAACACGCGGCCGGGGCCGGCGGAGAACGCCTGGTGTTTGTCGCCGCCATCAAGGAACCGCAACCAGTCTTCGCCCTGCAGCGCCGCAGCGGCCGGATCGCGACGTTGTGCCGCGCGCCGGAGCAGCTCCGAGACCGCGGCCACCTGCGCCGGCGGTTCGCCCGTGCGCGTCGCCGCATCGAACTGACGCTGCCAGCGCTGCTCGCGCCGGCGCCGGCGCATCCATACCAACAATGCAACGCCGAGCGCCAGCAGCAACACCGCCGCCAGCATCCACCAGCCCGGTGCGGGCGGCCACCAGGCCGGTGCCGGCGGCAGATGCACATCGCGCAGGGGCAATTGCTGCGGGCTCATGCCGACGCCCCCCGTTGCACCGGCAGCAACCACGACTCGCTGGGTGCGTCGCTCAGCAATACCCGCACCTGCACGCCGCGGCCCGGCAGTTCCGCCGCCAGGGTTTCCAACGGCTGCACGAATTGCGCGCGCCAGCGCTGTTGCGCGGTGCTCGCCAGCAGATCCACCTCCACGCGGCGGCCGCTTGCCCAGAACGGCAGGGCGGCACGTGGCGGATGCACTTCCAGCGGATCGGCGAGCAGCAGCAACTCCACTTCGTTGCGCAGCGCCAGCCCGGCCCAGCGCGCGGCGGGCACGGCCTGCGCACTGGCCGGATCGGCCAGCACGGTCAGGCGCGATCCCGGGCGCAGCAGCTTGGCCGCGTGATCCAGCGCCATGCTCAGGCCGGCATCGTCCTGCGGCGGCTGCGCATACCAGCGCGCCAGCACATCGAGCACGCGCAGCACGCCGCGCGGCCCGGCGGCGGGCGGCACCGGCGCTTC
>NZ_AQOI01000454.1:0-2724 GCF_000364665.1 Xanthomonas sp. SHU 199 | reverse complement strand
GCCGCAGAGCGTGCTGAGCCTGCTCCAGGGCTAAGCACGGACGCACCGCAACGCACCACGGGGCCCCTCCGCAAGGAGGGGCCTTTTTTTTGACGCCCTGGATGCGGCACAGGATTTGCATGGCAACGGGGAGCCGTCGCAACGCGCAGGCGCCGCTCAAGAAGCGCTCCCGCGCGCCGATACCCCCCTCAGCCGCTGGCGCACCGCGTGCCGGCCACCTCAAGGACCGCCACCATGTCCACCACTGGAATCGGCTCAGGCCTGGACATTCCCAGCTTCGTCGCCAAACTGGTGGCGAAGGAACGCCAGCCGCAGGAAGACCGGATCAACCGCGACGGTACCGCTTCCAGCGCGCAACTGTCGTCCTTGAGCACGATCAAGAGCGCGCTGTCCAACCTGCAGACGGCGATGAGCACGGTGTCCGACAGCGCCGACAAGGGCGCCTACAAGGCGACCATCGACGACGGCGCCGGCTATACCGCCACCGTGACCTCCAGCGCCAACGCCGGCAAATACGGCATCGAGGTGGTGAAACTGGCGCAGTCGCAGAAACTGACCTCGTCGGCCTACGCCAGCGGCGCCGTCGTCGGTGGCGGCACCCTGACCATCGCCTACGGCAGCACCACGCTCAACATCAACGTCGATGCCGGCAGCAAGCTCAGCGACGTGGCCGCCTTCATCAACAAGGCCGCCAACGGTGCCGGCGTGACCGCCAGCGTGGTCACCGCCGACGATGGCGACCATCTGGTGCTCAACGCGGTCGACACCGGCACCAAGGGCGCCCTGACCATCACCACGTCCGGTGGCGACGGCGGCCTGGCCAAGCTCACCTACCCGCCCGGCAACAACGGCGGGCTGACCCAGACCATCGCTGCCGCCGATGCGGTGGTGAAAGTGGACGGCTTCCAGCGCACCTCCAGCAGCAACACCATCGCCGACCTGGTGCCCGGCGTGGCCATCAATCTCACCAAGGCCGTGGCCGGCACCAGCTTCAATCTCAACATCACCAACGACAACACCCCGCTGAAGGCCAATCTGACTGCCCTGGTCAGCGCCTACAACTCCGCCAACAGCGTGCTCAAGTCGTCCAGCGCCTACGACGCCACCAACAAGAAGGCCTCGCCGATGACCGGCGATGCGATGGTGCGCGGCCTGCAGCAGTCGCTGCGCCGGCTGGTCAGCGACAACGTGAGCGGCCTGATGGCGATGGGCGTGACCATCGACAAGGACGGGGTGATGAGCTTCGACAGCGCCAAGTTCGACACCGCGGCGGCCGCCGATCCGTCGGCGGCCAAGACCCTGCTCGGCAACAACGGCAGTTTCGGTACCGGCATGAGCACGCTGCTGAAGAGCAACCTGGACAGCACCAGCGGCACCCTGATCCAGCGCACCAACTCGCTCAACAAGCACATCTCCGACCTGACCGACCAGCTCAGCGATCTCGACAAGCGCATGCAGACCCTGACCGATCAGTACACCGCACGCTTCACCGCAATGAACCAGTTGGTCACCCAGATGCAGAGCGTGAGCGACAGCCTGACCAAGCAGTTCAGCTGACGCGCGCGCGGCCGCGCGGCTCAAGTCGAGACGCGTGGCGGCCGATAGAAAGAGTATCGACAGTCATTACGGATTGGCCGCAGCAACCGCAGCGTCGCCGCTCACCGGCGCGGCGCGGAGGCCAGCCGATCCACCCGAGGAGTTTTCCATGTACGGTTCCAGCCGCCAGTACGCCGAGCAATATCGCAAGATGGGCATTTCCACCAGCGTCACCGATGCCGATCCGCACAAGCTGGTCGCCATGCTGTTCGCCGGCGCCTGCCAGCGCATCCGCCAGGCCCAGGCCTGCCTCGCGCAGGGCGACCAGGCACGCAAGGGCAAGGCGATCGGCGAGGCCTGCGCCATCGTCGGCCATCTCAACGGCTCGCTCGACCACGAGGCCGGCGGCGAGATCGCCGGCAATCTGTCGGCGCTCTACGACTACGTGATGCACCGGCTGACCGAAGCCAACCTGCACAACGACGACGCCGCGCTGACCGAAGCGCTGGAACTGCTCAGCGAGATCGACGCGGCCTGGGCCGCCATTCCCGCGCAGCAGCGCGAACTGGCCACGGCGAACGCGTCGTGAACATCCAGCTCGCCGACCTGCACAACGACCTGCACGAGTTGCGCGAGGTCCTGCGTGGCGACGACTACGCTCTGGCCCAGGCCATGGTCGCCGACCACGCGCGGCACCTGCAGGCGTATCTGCAGCAGGACGGCGCCGACCGCTCGCGCGAGGCATTGAAGCCGTTGCTGGCCCTGCAGCAGGCGGTGACCGCGCAGATGCGCATGGAGCGCGACCATGCCGCGGCTTGGCTGCGCAGCAGCCGCCAGTCCAGCCACGCCGCGCGGCTCTATTCGCAGGCCGGAATGCTGGGATGAACACCGGCTCGGACGGCGCGGCGCAGCACCCGGCCGACGCCGAGCTGTTCCACGACACCCTCAGTTGCGAACTGGCGCTGCCGGCGGATTTCCGCCTGGGCAACGGCGCCGGCCGGCTCGCTGCCGGCGAAGCGCTGTTGCGCAGCCTGGCGCAGATCGAGGATCTGCGCGGCGAGGACGGCAGCGACGACCGCAGCGAGTCCAC
Organism: Xanthomonas sp. SHU 199; assembly: GCF_000364665.1. Taxonomy (NCBI): domain Bacteria; kingdom Pseudomonadati; phylum Pseudomonadota; class Gammaproteobacteria; order Lysobacterales; family Lysobacteraceae; genus Xanthomonas; species Xanthomonas sp. SHU 199. Next base: position 98 of record NZ_AQOI01000454.1, on the reverse strand, counting down.
CGCGCAGACCCAGCGGATGGAGGCCAAGCTCGACCTGATGCTGGTGCTGCTGGGCCGGCTGGCCCGCCAGCACGAGGATGCCCTGCCGCTGCGGCCGC
>NZ_AQOI01000453.1:0-356 GCF_000364665.1 Xanthomonas sp. SHU 199 | reverse complement strand
CCGCCGCTTCGGAAGGGAACCCGGTAAGTCAAAAGCCGAAGCAACAGCAAAGACCGAAGCGACTGCCGCTGCAGCGCACACCCCCGTCATTCCAGCGGCCGCCAGCGAATGCACTTCGCGTGGTAGCCCATGTCGGCTGTTGATCGCGGTGGACACGCAACGACGTTGGTTTTCGAAGAAGCTGCAGGCGCGGTTGTGCGTGGCTTACAGGTGGCTGTGCCGGCGTGCCGAGGTCAGGCGCATCACCATGCAATGACGTATGTATGCGCGGTATCCGCAATAGCTTTTGCTATTGATGTTGCGTTGGTTTTTGACTTACTGGGTTCCCTTCCGCAGCGGCGGATGGACCGGGGAAA
>NZ_AQOI01000452.1:0-331 GCF_000364665.1 Xanthomonas sp. SHU 199 | reverse complement strand
CTGGGCTTGCGGCAGGCGCGCAGCCGGCTGTCGATGTATCCGGCCACGCTCGATGCCGAGCAGGCCGTGCTGCTGCAATCCACCGCCGGCACGCCCTGTTTCCGCCTACAGCGCGTCAGCTACGATCCCGACGGACGCGCCGTGGAATTCGACATCGAATCCTGGCGCCACGACGTGCTGGAAGTGTCGGTGAATGTCTACGCGCCGGGGGAATAAGCGGATCTGCGGCGATGACAACCAGGCACGGGAGGTTGTGGGAGTCAACTGTCATGCAGCTGCGACGCGCGAAGTGGTGTGTGCTTTCCGATGGCGCAATGCGTCGGGACTGAAG
>NZ_AQOI01000451.1:0-7387 GCF_000364665.1 Xanthomonas sp. SHU 199 | reverse complement strand
TGGTGCCGGACGCGGCTGCGGCGCCGGGGCGGGCGCGGGTGTGTCTGCCGCTTTCGGCGTATCGACGCGATCGGGCGGCGGCACCGGGTCGTCGGACTGCGCGACCAGGGTGGATTGCACGGTGGTGGTGGCACGCGTGCGCTTGGGTGCGGCGGACGCCGGCGGCGGGCTGGGCTTGGGCGGCAGCGGCTTCGCCGGCTTGTCGCTGTCGCCGAGGAAGTCCACGCGGATCCGGCTGCCGCCGGCCGCGCCCTGCGGCGTGGACATGGTTGGCTTGGCCGCATACAGCAGGGCGAGCGCCATCAACACGTGCAGCAGCGCGCTGAGCAGCCAGGCGATCCAGCGCTGCCAGCGTTCGCTGCGGGTCTCGGCGGCGACGGGCGCGCGGTGCGACGCGCGGCTCATGCCGTCGCGGCGGCGTCGGGGAGGCCAGCCTTCATGCGGTTCCGGGGAGGGGACGAACGTGGGAGGCCGCCATCGTACCGCCTGCGCCGGCAACGGCCATGGCAGTCGATGCGATGGCCGGCACCGGCCGACACCTGGCGTTCACGCGCTGGGGGCGGCCGGCCCCGCGTCGTCCACCTGGGCGGACGGCGCGGCCGCCCGCGCGTCGATCAGACGTAGGCGCCGACCTTGAACACTTCCACCGCCTGGGTGAGCTGTGCCGACTGCTCCTCCAGCGAGCGTGCCGCGGTGCTGGCTTCTTCCACCAGCGCCACGTTCTGCTGGGTGGTCTCGTCCATGCGCGCGATGGTCTGGTTGACCTGGGCGATGCCGTTGGCCTGCTCGTGCGAGGCGGCGGAGATCTGGCCCATCAGGTCGGTGACGTGCTGCACGCTGGCCACGACCTGGTCCATGGTGGCGCCGGCCTGGTGTACCAGCGTGGCGCCGTGGGCGACGCGCTGCACCGAGTCGTCGATCAGGGTCTTGATCTCCTTGGCGGCGCCGGCCGAACGATGCGCGAGCGTGCCGACCTCCGCGGCCACCACCGCGAAGCCCTTGCCCTGTTCGCCGGCGCGTGCGGCTTCCACCGCGGCGTTGAGGGCGAGGATGTTGGTCTGGAAGGCGATGCCGTCGATCACCGCGATGATGTCGGCGATGCGCCTCGAGGCCGCCTGGATGCCGTCCATGGTCGCCACCACCTGGCCCACCACGTCGCGGCCTTCGCTGGCCACACCGGCCGCGCCCAGCGCCAGCTGGTTGGCGCGCTGCGCGTGCTCGGCGTTCTGCTTCACCGTGGAGGTCAGTTCCTCCATCGAGGCGGCGGTCTCTTCCAGGCTGGCCGCCTGCTGTTCGCTGCGCTTGGCCAGTTCCTGGTTGCCGCTGGCGATGTCCTCGGCGGCGAAGCCGATGCTGTTGGTGGTGCGCTGGATGTGCGCGACGATGTCGGTGAGGCGGTGCACGGTGCTGTTGGCGTCGTCGCGCATGGCGGCGAACACGCCGTGGAAGTTGCCGCTCATGCGCACGGTGAGGTCGCCGTCGGCGATGCAGCGCAGCAGCGCGGAGAACTTGGCCAGGTTGGCGTCGGCGGTGGCCATCATGGTGTCGAGGTTCTCGACCATGGTGCGGAAGGCGTGCTCGAACTTCTCCGGCTGGCCGCGGTGGGCGAAGTTGCCGGCGCAGGCGGCTTCGGCCAGGGTCTGGATCTGCACGTTGATCGCGTGCAGGTTCTGCTTGACCTGCTGCATCGCCGCGGTGATCGCGGCCTTCTCGCCGGGGTAGTGGGCGATGTCCTGGCTGAGGTCGCCGATGGCGTAGCGGCCCATCACCTCGGTGATGCGCAGCTGCGTCTGCACGTGCGCATCCACCAGGGCATTGGTATCGGCGACCATGCGCCCGTACTCGCCGGGGAAGCGCTGCGCATCCATGCGGTAGCTGATGGCGCCGGCATCGTGGCGCGCAGCCATCTCGCGCTGTGCGGAAATCACCTCGTGCAGGCGCCGTTGCATCTGCTGCATGGCGCGCAGCAACTGCCCGGCCTCGTCGCGGGTGGTGGCGGTGTCCGGGCTGCTCAGGTCGCCGGCGCCGATGCGCTCGGCCAGGCCCAGCGCCTGCCGCAGCGGCCGCACCACGCGGCGGGTCAGCAGCAGGGCGATCAGCGTGCCCAGCAGCAGCGCCAGCACGGTGCAGCCGACCATCAGCAGGGCGAAGCCGCGCGCAGTGGCCATCGCTTCCTTGGCGGCCTGGCGGTTCTTGGCTTCCTGCAGGTCGATGAAGGCGTTGATGCTGGCCAGCCAGTCGACGAAGGCCGGGCGCGCTTGCTGCAGCAGCAGCGCCTGCGCCTGCACGGTGTCGCCGGCATCGCGCAGCTGCCGCACCTGCGCGATCAGCGGCATGGTGCGCGCTTCGATGCCCTGGATGCGCTGCAGGATGGTTTTCTCCTGGGCGTCGCTGGAGACGGCGAGCAAGGCATCGAGCGGCTGCGCGGCGCGCGCGTAGTCGCCGGCCAGCTTGTCGATGGTCTGCTCGGTCGCCTGGCGGCTGGCCGCATCGTCCAGCAGCACCACGTCGCGCAGGGCGATGGCGCGGTCGTGCACGCTGCCGCGGAAGTTGATCGCGTAGCGCTGCTTGACGCTGTTGACTTCGTTGATCGCGGTGAGTCGCTGGTCGATGCTGTGCACGCGCTGGATGCCGACCACGGTGAGCAGGACCATCAGCACGATGATCGTGAGGAAGCCGAGCGCGAGGCGCTGGCCGATGCGCAGATTGGAAAGGGCGTGCATGGGATCGGGGGAATGGGGGGAAGGAAGAGGGATCGACGGTGGGTGACGGCGGACGGGCAGGCAGGTTGCCTGCGCCCGCGTGACGCGCGCATGGCGCGGGTCCCCCGGGCCGGCGCATGGATAGCGGCGATGGCCTGTCGAACTGAAGGGAAGGGGCGAGGGCGTCCCCTGTGCCGTATCGGGAACGTGACGTTGTGCCGGTCTGCCGCGGCGGTGGCCGCCGGGCAGGTCAGGCAGGGCGCAGTGCCTGGCGAGCGACAAGACCAGGAGCGCGTCGCGCCGCCGCCGCGCGCAGGTGCAGCATGGCACCGCGCGCGGCCGGTGCTAAGGTCCGGGCATGACCGGCGCCGCCGACCCGATCCGCTTCCAGGCGACACTGCTGCGTCCAGCCACGCCGCCGGACGCGTCCTGGTGTTTCCTGCTGCTGCCTGCGGCGGCCAGCGCCGCGCTGCCCACGCGTGGCCTGGCCAGCGTGGAGGGCCGGTTCGCCGGGCATCCGTTTCAGGCCACGCTGCAACCCGATGGGCAAGGCGGCCACTGGCTGCAGGTCGAGGAGGCGATGCGGGCAGCCGCGGCGGTCGAGGTCGGCACCACGATGACCCTGGAGATCGCGCCGGCGGCGGTGGAACCGGAACCCGTGCTGCCCGACGACCTGGCGCGCGCGCTGGCCGCGCATCCGCCTGCGCGCGCGGCCTGGGACACGCTGACCACGGTTGCGCGGCGCGACTGGATCTTCTGGATCGGCGCGGGCAAGCAGGCGCAGACGCGGGTCAAGCGCATCGCCAGCACCTGCGACATGCTCGCCGCGGGCAAGCGGCGGGTCTGCTGCTTCGATCGCTCGGGCATGTACAGCAAGGCCTTCGCCGCGCCGCAGGCGCAATGAGGTCATGTCGCGCACGCCTGGCGTGGCCGCCGTCGCGACAGGATCCTCGCAAGCGCCTGCCTATACTCCGTGACGTCCATCCATGAGGCCCACCGCATGAGTGCATCCACCTCTTCGTCCGCCGCCGCCGCACCGGGCAGCCTGCGCCGCTCGGTGTCCAACACGCTCAAGGGCTCGGCCGGCAACCTGGTGGAGTGGTACGACGTCTACGTCTACTCGGTGTTCGCCACCTACTTCGAATCGCAGTTCTTCTCCAAGGAGGACAAGAACGCCACCCTGTATGTGTGGGCAATCTTCGCGGTGACCTTCCTGATGCGCCCGATCGGCGCCTGGTACTTCGGCCGCTTCGCCGACCGCTACGGCCGCCGCCTGGCGCTGACCGTGTCGGTGTCGGTGATGGCGGCCTGTTCGTTCCTGATCGCGGTGACGCCCACCGTGGCCAGCATCGGCGGCGCCGCGGCGGTGGTGCTGCTGCTGGCGCGCCTGCTGCAGGGCTTCGCCACCGGCGGCGAGTACGGCACCAGCGCCACTTACATGTCGGAGGCGGCGATTCCCGGGCGGCGTGGCTTCCTGTCCTCCTTCCACTACGTCACCCTGGTCGGCGGCCACGTGCTGGCGCAGGCGGTGCTGTTCGGGATGCTGCACTTCTTCGACAAGGGCCAGATTTCCGAATGGGGCTGGCGCGTGGCCTTCGGCTTGGGCGGCATCGGTGCGCTGGTGGTGTTCTGGCTGCGGCGCACGATGGACGAATCGCTGACCTCCGAGTCCATCGCCGCGGCCAAGCAGGGCAAGGACAGGTCTTCCGGCTCGCTGCGCGAGCTGTTCGTGCACCAGTGGCGCCCGCTGCTGCTGTGCTTCCTGATCACCGCCGGCGGCACCGTGGCCTTCTACACCTACTCGGTGACCGGGCCGAAGATGATCCAGACCGCCTTCGCCGGTGACGACGTCATGGCCGGCACCATCATCAACCTGGCCGCGCTGATCGTGCTGATGCTGATGCAGCCGGTGGGTGGCTGGCTGTCGGACCTGATCGGGCGCAAGACCCTGCTGGTGTTCTTCGGCATCGGCGGCGTGCTCTACACCTGGTTCCTGGTGCTGGAGCTGCCCAGGCAGAGCGACTGGCTGAGCGCCTTCGCCATCCTCACCGCCGGCTTCGTCATCCTCACCGGCTACACCTCGATCAACGCGGTGGTGAAGGCCGAGTTGTTCCCCACCCATATCCGCGCGCTGGGCGTGGGCCTGGGCTATGCGCTGGCCAATTCGGCCTTCGGCGGCACCGCGCCGCTGCTGTACCAGGCCTCGCTGAAGACCGGCCACGTCACCACCTTCGTCTGGTACGCCACGGCGGTGATCGCGGTGTCGCTGGTGGTGTACATGTTCTTCCTGACCAACAAGGGGTCCAACTGGCTCGACCACGAGGGCGAGATGCACGCGCGCCGGCGCTGACCGGCGCGGCGCCGGCCCGGGCGATGCGCATGCCGCCCGGGCGCGGAGCAGGCGGACGCTGAACGGCGCACCCGGTATCGGCCGGGTCGTCCCGCCGCGCGGAGGCCGCGCATGCGGCGGCTGCCAGGCGACTCGGGTACCATGCAGCCCCCTTACGGGCGTTCCCCCCATGGCCGATTCCGACAACAGCTCCACTCCCCCGGTGACCCAGGCGCAGGCCGAAGACGCAGTGCGCACCCTGCTGCGCTGGGCCGGCGAAGACCCGACCCGCGAGGGCCTGCTGGACACCCCGCGGCGCGTGGCCGAGGCCTATGGCGACTGGTTCAGCGGCTACCGCGCCGACCCGCGCGAGTACCTGCTGCGCACCTTCGAGGAAGTGGCCGGCTACGACGAGCTGATCGTGCTGCGCGACATCGAGTACGAAAGCCACTGCGAACACCACATGGCGCCGATCATCGGCAAGGTCCACGTCGGCTACCTGCCGCGCGGCAAGGTGGTGGGCATCAGCAAGCTGGCGCGCGTGGTCGAGGCCTATGCGCGGCGCTTCCAGGTGCAGGAGAAGATGACCGCACAGATCGCCCAGTGCATCCAGGACGTGCTGCAGCCGCTGGGCGTGGGCGTGGTGGTGGAAGGCGCACACGAGTGCATGACCACCCGCGGCATCCACAAGCGCGGCGTCAGCATGGTCACCTCGAAGATGCTCGGCACCTTCCGCGAGGACGCGCGCACCCGCGCCGAGTTCCTGCGCTTCATCGAGCGCGTGCGCTGAGTCTGCGGATGCGGTGGCGGTCGGTTCCTGCATGAAGCCGCATGTCCGGATCGCCGGCTATCGCCAGTTGCGCGAACAGCCGTTGTGGAAACTGCTCGCTGCCGACCATGCCCCCGAGCTGATCGGCCTGCTGCAGACCCTGCTTGGCGACGCCCAGCGGCGGCTGCCGGCCGACGTGTTGCACGAGCGCCTGCAGCGCCAGCTCGATGCGCTGAAGGACGACGAGCTGTCGCGCGAACTGCCGCGCACCGCGCAGGCCTACGTGGCGCACTGGCTGGCGCAGGGCTGGCTGGAGCGGCGCCTGCCCGAAGGCGACGCGCAGGAAGAATACGAACTGTCGCGGCAGGCGGCGCAGGCCATCCGCTTCATCGCTGGCGTGCGCGACAGCGCCAGCGTGGCCACCGAGAGCCGGCTGTCGCTGGTGATCCAGCAGCTGGTGCAACTGGCCGGGCAGACCGAGACCGATCCGGACGCGCGCCTGGCCGCGCTGCGCGCCGAGCGCGCGCGCCTGGACGCGGAGATCGAGCGCGTGGCCGCCGGCAAGCTGGCCGCGCTGGACGGCAAGCGCGCGCTCGAACGTACCCGCGACATCATCCGCCTGTCCGACGACCTGACCGAGGATTTCCGCCGGGTCCGCGACGATTTCGAGCGGCTCAACCGCGAGTTCCGCGAGCGCATCATCGACGACGAGGGCGCGCGCGGCGACGTGCTGGAGAAGCTGTTCGCCGGCATCGACGTGATCGGCGAGAGCGAGGCCGGGCGCAGTTTCCAGGCGTTCTGGAGCCTGCTCAACGACGCCGAGCAGAGCGTGCAGCTGGACGCGGCGCTGGAGGCGCTGCTGGCGCGCGGCTTCGCCCGCCGTCTGGACCGCCACGAACGCGCCTTCCTGCGCGGGCTCACCGGCACCCTGCTCGAACGCGGCGGCCAGGTGCACGAGGTGATGCAGCATTTCGCGCGCAGCCTGCGCGGGTTCGTGCAGAGCCGCGGTTACCTGGAACAGCGCCGGCTCAACCAGTTGCTGAAGCAGGCGCAGGGCGAGGCGCTGCAGTTGCGCGACCAGCTGCATGCCACCGCCGCCACCGGCTACGTGCTGCCGCTGAGCAGCGCGCGGCTGCGCTCGCCATCGCAGTGGCGCCTGCACGACCCGCGCAGCCAGCTGGTGGACGGGCGGGTGCAGGCGGCCGAGGCGGCGATGATCTCGCTGGACAGCGTCGGCGACCTGGTGGCGCAGTCGGAGATCGACCTGCGCGGCCTGCGCAACGACCTGCACGACCTGCTCGGCCGCCAGCCGCAGCTGAGCATCGGCGAGGCGCTGCGGCAGCGCCCGGCGGCGCAGGGCCTGGGCAGCGTGATCGGCTACCTGGCGCTGGGCACCCGCCATGGCGTGGTGGTCGACGGCGAATGGGAAGCGGTGCAATGGGAGGGCGGCGACGGCCAGGTCCGGCGCGCGCGCATCCCGCTGGTGTGGTTCACCAAGGAAAAACGCAATGAACTGGTCTGACGAATTCCACGGCCACGACGCCGATGCCGGCGATGTCGCCACGGCCGCCGCCACGTCCGCGGCGG
>NZ_AQOI01000450.1:0-5792 GCF_000364665.1 Xanthomonas sp. SHU 199 | reverse complement strand
CAGGCACAGGCGCAGGAACTGGCGGCGCGCTACCGGGTCGCGGTGTCCAGCCCGGCCGGATTCGCCGAGCGCCTGGTGCAGTTCTGGTCCAATCATTTCGCGGTCTCGGTCGACAAGCGCGCGGCCGCGCTGTACGCGGCGCCGATGGAGCGCGAGGCGATCCGCCCGCACTGCATGGGCCGCTTCGCCGACCTGCTGCTGGCGGTGGAGCGGCACCCGGCGATGCTGCGCTACCTGGACAACGCCAATTCGGTCGGCCCCGACTCGCTGCTGGCGCAACGCGCGCAGCGCCGGGCCCTGCGCCTGGATCCCGAACGTCCCGTGCGCCGCCTGGGGCTCAACGAGAACCTGGCGCGCGAGATCCTGGAGCTGCACACCCTCGGCGTGGACGGCGGCTATACCCAGGCCGACGTCACCGAACTGGCGCGTGCGATCACCGGCTGGGGCGTGCCGGCGCCGCGCGATTTCGAGCAGGGCGCGCCCGGGGCCGCCTTCGTGTTCCGCGCGCCGGCGCATGCCGCCGGCAGCCGCCTGGTGCTGGGCCGGCGCTATGCCGAGGACGGCGTGGCACAGGGCGAGGCGATCCTGGCGGCGCTGGCCCGGCACCCGGCCACCGCGCAGCACGTCTCGTTCAAGCTGGCCCGGCATTTCGTCCGCGACGATCCGCCGCCGGCCTTGGTACAGCGCATGGCCGACGCGTGGCGGCGCAACGATGGCGACCTGCGCCACGTCTACCGCGCCCTGATCGACAGCCCCGAGGCATGGGACGCGCAGGCGCGCAAGTTCAAGCCGCCGCAGGATTTCGTGGTGTCCGCACTGCGCGCCGGAGGTACCTGGCCCGAGGCGCCGCCGCAGCAGAAGACCGTGCTGACCCTGCTGGCACGGATGGGGCAGCCGCCGTTCACGCCGCGCTCGCCGGCCGGCTATGCCGACGTGGCCGCGGAATGGAGCGGCGCCGACGCACTGTGGAAGCGCGTGCAGGCCGCCGAGGCGCTGGCCGGGATGGCCCCAGGCGAGCCGCTGGCATTGGCCGCGACCGCGTTCGGCGACGGTCCGGATGCGGACACGCTGAGCGCGGTGCGGCGCGCCGAATCGCCACGCGAAGGCGTGGCGGTGCTGCTGGCCAGCCCGGCCTTCCAATGGCGCGCCTGAGCGGCGCGCGGTCCGATCCGCGATGGGAGAAGCTCCGATGCAACTGACACGCCGTCGTTTCCTTGCCGCCAGCGGTGCGGCCACCGTGTTGAGCCTGTGGGCGGGCAGCGGCCTGGCCGCGCCGGGCGCCGATACGCGCCTGCTGGTGGTGCTGCTGCGCGGCGCGCTGGACGGGCTGCACGCACTGGTGCCGACCGCCGACCCCGACTACGCACGCCTGCGCGGCGCGCTGGCGCCGCCGCAGACCCTGGCCCTGGACGGCAGCTTCGCGCTGCATCCGGCGCTGGCGTTCGCGCATGAGCTGTACGCGCGCAAGCAATGGCTGCCGGTGGTGGCGGTGGCGCCGCCGTACCGCGAGCGCTCGCACTTCGAGGCGCAGGATTGCCTGGAGAACGGCACCGCGCGGCCCAGCGGCGCCTCCAGCGGCTGGCTCAACCGCTGCGCACTGGCCCTGCACGGCGCCGAGGCGGTCTCGGTGAGCGCGGTGACGCCGCTGATCATGCGTGGCCCGGGCGCGGTGAACAGCTGGTCGCCGCCGCTGCCGAGCGCGGTCAATCCGATCCTGCTGCAGCGTCTGCAGCCGCTGTATGCCGCCGATCCGCACCTGGCCGGCGATTTCGCGCGCGCGCTGCGCGAGCAGGGCATGCAGGTGGACAGCGTCAAGGGTGGGCAATTGCCGCAGGCGATGAGTGCGGCGGCCAGCTTCATGGCCAAGCCCGACGGGCCGCGGATCGGCTTCGTCGAGGATGCCGGCTGGGATACCCACGGCAACCAGGCCGCGGTGCTGCAGCGCAAGCTGGGCGAACTGGATGCGGGGCTGCGCGCGTTCCACGATGGCGCGCAGGCCTGCTGGTCGCGCAGCGTGGTCGCGGTGGTGACCGAGTTCGGCCGCACCGCGGCGGTGAACGGGACCGGCGGGACCGACCATGGCACCGGCGGGGTGGCGTTCCTGGCCGGCGGCGCGGTGCGCGGCGGGCGCATCGCCGGAGACTGGCCCGGCCTGTCGCCGCGGGCCTTGAACGAGGGCCGCGACCTGCGCGCCACCAGCGACCTGCGCAGCCTGTTCCGGCACGTGCTCGGCGCGCATCTGGGCGTGTCCGAGCGCGCGCTGGACACCCAGGTGTTTCCCGGCAGCGCGGGGCTGCCCAGGTTGGAGGGTTTGGTGGCCTAGGACACCACGCGGGCATAGAGCGTGCGGCCTGGGCCGCACGCGAACCGGGCGCCGACGCGAGGTCGGCGCCCGGGGACATCACCGGCGTGCCGGACTCAGTTCTGCGACGGATTGTTCTCGGCGAAGTACTCGTGGCTGTCGGCGTTCTTCACCGCGCGCGCCGGATCGCTCTTGGCCAGGCTCTTGGCCGCGCTCTGGCCGTACGCGGTGTCCTGCGTGCCGGCGACCACGCTGAAGTGGCTCATTTCGTGGATCAGGGTGCCGGCCTTGGAGTCGGTGCCGGTCAGCGGCGCGCTCCAGAACGCATTGCACACGTAGATCTGGTACGGCTGGTTCGGATACACGTAGGCGTAGGAACTGTCGCTGCAGCCGCAATTGATGGTGATCTGCCCGTTGTTCTGGTCGATCGCCGAATCGATGTTGACGAAGTTGGACGTGGCGGTGCTGTAGCGGCTGGCGTTGTAGGCGCCGAACCAGGTGGTGTAGCGCGCGCCGGTGCTGCCGCCGTTGAGGTAGGTCTTGGCGTTCTGCGAGTAGGTGCGTGCCGCGTTCACCGCGCTGCCGATGGTGCTGATCTGGCTGGTGCTGCACGAGGCGTAGTTGACGCCGTTGACCACCGCCTGCGGGCCGACCATCAGGTCGTTGCGCACCGCATGGCCGCGGCCGCCATCCAGCCATACCGTCAGCGGCGCGCTGGACAGGGTCTGCGGCTCGCCGTCGGCGCGCAGCATGCGCGCGCCATCGGCGAGCGCGGCGCCCTGCAGCGGCGCGTCGAGGCGGATGCTGTAGGTGCCGCTGCGGGTCAGGTCGTAGGCGCGGCTCAGGTCGATCTGCGCCTGCTTCGCTTCGCCCGGCTGCAGCACCACCATGTCCTCGGCGCGCGGCGCTGCGCGCTTGACCAGGCGCCCGACGTAATCCACCGGCTTGCCGTCGCGCTGGACCTGGAACAGGGCGTTGTCGAGATCGCCCAGCGGCAGTTCCCACTTGGGCACGCGTGCGACCTGCGTGCCGGTGTTGCGCACGGTCACCGCCATCTGGCCGCGCTGCTGGCCGTCGGCGTCGGCGACCGGCGTCAGTTCGACCTGCAGCGGCGCGGGCGTGCGCGTGAGTTGCGATTGCGCCGTGGCCGCCGAGATGATGCCGACCAGGCTGAAGCCGATCGCTGCCGAGATCCGGGATGCGTGTTTCATGCAGTCTCTCTCCGTCGAAAGTGGGCGCCCCGTGACAGGGGCCGAAGCAAACTAGCCCGGTGATGCGCGCGTGCGCGTCGCAGGTGCGTTTGTCTTCGATTTCGTCCAGCGAAGCGCGCGCCAGGTCTCAGTATCGGCATCGCGGACAGACATCGCCGCATGTGAGTGTCGCGCTGCAGCGGCCTTGCCGCAGCGGCATGCAGTGGATCGAGCGCAGCGTCGCGGATAGGCCATGTGGCGATCACGCTCGCACTGTGCGTGTGCGTGCGTGCAGATCGTGCTGGTGGCAGCGTTTGCCGAAGGCGATGAGGACGTCCGGGATCTCCATTCGCCGCAGCCGGCGTCATCGCGATCTGCAGCGGTATGCGCTGCGTCGGAATTTTTGCGGCAACGCGGGTTGCCGTGGCGTGAGATGCGCCTGGTCGCCTGGTGTGGGAGTCAACCGTCATGCATCCGCGACGAGCGGCGTGGCGGACGATCGGACCGCGAAAGCAGTCGGGACTGACGTCCCGCCCACATTGCCCCAGACACTCACCGCAAGCCCATGTAGCAGCGGCTTCAGCCGCGACAGGCATGACCGATGCCGTCTGTCGCGGCTGAAGCCGCTCCTGCAACAGCGCCTCTGGTCATCACGGGCTGCGCGCGGCCAGCGCCAGCATCCATCCCTGGTTTCGCGGATGCGGTGCATCGCATCTGCGGCTAATGACGCGTGCGGCCCAGCCGCAACCATCGCACGCGTCGAGCGTGGCGATCAGTGCGCGCGATCGACCGCGAGCCGCGCCAGCGCCGCCAGTGCATCGGCGGCAGCGCCATAGCCGTGCAGGCTGTCCTGCATCGCCTGCGCCAGCTCGGCCAGCTTGGCCTTGGCGCCATCCATGCCCAGCAGGGCAGGGTAGGTGGACTTGGCCTGCGCGACGTCCTTGCCGGCGGTCTTGCCGAGCTGTTCGGAGCTGGCTTCCACGTCGAGGATGTCGTCGCGCACCTGGAAGGCCAGGCCCAGCGCGGTGGCGAAGCTGTCCAGTTGCGCGAGCGCGGCGGCATCGGCGCCGCCGCCGAGTGCGCCCAGGCGCACGCTGGCGCGGATCAGCGCGCCGGTCTTCAGCGCATGCATGCGTTGCAGGTCCGGCAGCGCCTGCACGCGGCCGGTGGCGTCGATGTCCAATGCCTGCCCGCCGCACATGCCGGCCGCACCGGCGGCCTCGGCCAGGGTCTGCAGCCACTGCACGCGCAGCGTCGCCGCCGCGTCTTCGGCATTGGCCAGCAACGCGAACGCCAGGCTCTGCAGCGCGTCGCCGGCGAGGATCGCGGTGGCTTCGTCGAAGGCGATGTGCACGGTCGGCTGGCCGCGGCGCAGGGCATCGTCGTCCATCGCCGGCAGGTCGTCGTGGACCAGCGAATAGGCGTGGATCAGTTCCACCGCCAGCGCCGGTGCATCCAGGCGCGCGGCGTCGGCGCCGAACAGCGCGCCGCTGGCGTAGACCAGCAGCGGGCGCATGCGCTTGCCGCCGCCGAGGGTGGCGTGGCGCATCGCCGCGTGCAGGCGCTGCGGCGCCAGCGTGGCCGCCGGCAACTGCGCCTGCAGGCCGGCTTCCACCCGCTCGCGCCAGTGCGCGAACGCCGCCTCAGCCGCCATGGGGCGGCACGGGGTCGAAGGGTTCGGCGCTGTCGGGCTGTTCGGGATCGCTGAGCAGGCGCACGCGCAATTCGGCCTGCTCCAGCGCCTGCTGGCATTGCCGGTACAGGCCCACGCCACGCTCGTAGGCGCTGAGCGACTGCTCCAGGCTCAGGTCGCCGGCTTCCATCTTCTCCACCAGCACTTCCAACTCCTCGAGCGACTGCTCGAAGCGCGCGACCGGGGAGGCATCGTCTTGGGACTTCTTGGGCATGGCGAAAGTGTGCGCGGCGGCGGCGGCAGGGTCAATGCGAGGCGCGTGCCGGCGCCGGCAGCGCATCCAGCTCAAGGCGTGCAGCGTGCGTCTGCAGCCAATCGTGCAGCGGCGCGGCCAGCAGGTCCGGTCCGGCAGCCAGCAGTTGCGTGGCGTCGAACAGCAGCGGCAGTCGCATGCGCTGCCAGGGTGGCAAGGCCTGCGTCTGCAGCAGGTGCTTCAGTGCCTGCGACTGCGTCCGCCCTGGCAGAAGCAGACGCTCGCCGCCGCGGCGTGCGCGCACCAGCAGCGGCGTATCGAAGGCCAGCGCGGTGTCGGCGCGCAGGTGCAGGCAGCGGCCATCGGGCAACGCCAGCGGCGCGCGGCCGTCCCACTGCGCCTGCCAATCGGCCG
>NZ_AQOI01000449.1:0-3594 GCF_000364665.1 Xanthomonas sp. SHU 199 | reverse complement strand
CTGTCATCGCAGGTGCATGACAGTTGACTCCTACGAATCCCGAATCCCCACTCCCGAATCCCGGCCTCACTCCGGCGTCAGCACCAGGTCCTGGAAATCGAAGCTGAAATCGGTCAGCGGCGAGATCGCCTGCATGCGCGCCTCGCGCACCTTGCCGTCGGCGGTCAGGGCGAAGCTCAGGAAGGCGTCGGCGTTGAGCGAGCGGTCGCGCCAGCGGACGATGAAGGTGTCGTGCTGCCAGTGCTCCAGGGTGCCGACCAGCTGCGCGGTCTTGCTGAACTGCAGCTCCAGGCGCTTGCCCTGCTGGCGCACCACCACATCGCCGTACCACGGGTCGCGGTAGGTGCCGGCATAGCCGGACAGCGGCAGCGACGGCGTGGATTTGGCGTCGCGCGCGGCCACGTGCTTGGCCCAGTCCTCGTCGGCGCTGGCGTCGGCCTTGGCCACGGCCTTGGCGTAGGCGGCGGTCCAGTCGGTCGCCGGCGCGCCCAGGTAGGCGTCCAGCACGCGCAGGGTGATCGCGTTGAAGGCGGCGCCGACTTCCTGGTTGGTCAGCACGATCACACCCAGCTTGCGCTCCGGCACCAGGGTCAGCCGCGAGACCATGCCCGGCCAGCCGCCGGTGTGCCAGACCAGCTTGGCGCCACGGTAGTCGCTCAGGCTCCAGCCCTCGCCGTAGCCGGCGAAGTTGGGCTTGGCCGGCAGCAGTTCCGGCACGCTCGGCTCGGACACCGCGATCGGCGTGATCATCTGCCACATCTCCTGCTGGCGCTGGGCGCTGAACAGCTGCCGCGCCTGGCCGTTGGCCGACGGCAGGCGCCCGCCGTCGAGCTGCACCTGCATCCACTTGGCCATGTCGTGCACATTGGCGTAGATGCCGCCGGCACCGGAATTGTTGGACCAGGTCAGCGGCGCCACCGTGCGCAGCTCGCGGAAGTCGAACTTGGCGTGGCCGACCGCGGCCTCGTCGCCGGGCTGCAGGTGGTCGCTGTTGATGCGCGCGCCGGTCATCCCCACCGGCACGAAGATGCGCTGGCGCACGAACTCGGCGTAGCTCTGTCCGGAGACCTGCTCGATCAGCTTCTGCGCCACCGCGTACAGGATGTTGTCGTAGGCGTAGCGGTCGCGGAAACCGCCCTTCAGCGGCACGTGCGCCAGGCGCCGCACCACTTCCTCGTTGCTGTAACTGGTGGCCGGCCAGAACAGCAGGTCGCCCGCCCCCAGGCTCAGCCCGCTGCGATGGCTGAGCAGGTCGCGCACGCGCATTTCGCGGGTGACGTAGGCATCGGACATCTGGAACCACGGCAGGTGGTCCACCACCCGGTCCTCGAGCTTGAGCTTGCCTTCGTCGGCCAGGATCGACAGCGCGGCGGAGGTGAAGGCCTTGGTATTGGAGGCGATGGCGAACAGGGTCTGCGCGTCCACCGGTTCCGGCTTGCCGAGTTCGCGCACGCCGTAGCCGCGCTCCAGCACCACCTGCCCGTCCTTGACGATGGCGATGGCGATGCCGGGCACGTCGAACTGCTTGCGCACGCGCTCCACCTGCGCGTCCAGATCCTGCAGCCCGGGCGGCAATGCGGCCGGGGCCGGTGCGGGGGCCGCGGCGGGGACAGGCGCCTGCGCCTGCACGGTGGCGCTCATCGCCAGCAACAGGCCGCAGCCCATCGAGATGCTCTTCAACTGCGTCGCTCCTGAAGAAGGGAAACCGAAGCCGCACGCCACCGCGCGCGCACCTGGCGAGTGTAGAGCCTGCCGGAGCCTTTGCGGCGGACCAAGGCGCGCCGCTGCGACGCCGCGTAGTGCCAGATGCGGTCCAGACGCGGGTGGCCGCTACTGCCAACGTCCAACTCGCACGCAGCGGCCAGCGGAGTTGGCGGCCATTCCCGCCCTGCACGCACGCATGGCGCACGCCATCGCGCAGGCGACGAACACGCGGCACAGGCACACGCCGCGCACCGCCCAGCGACACCACCAGGCCACTGACGCCCACGACCACACCCCGCAACGCCGCGCTGCGGCACAATCGCTCCCCGCCTGCCGCCAGACACGCCCGCATGAACGACCTCTTCGACTCCGCCCCGGCCGCGCCGGACGGCATCCGCGTCGGCATCGGCGGCTGGACCTACGCGCCGTGGCGCGGCGGCATGTTCTATCCGCAGGGCCTGGTGCAGCGCCGCGAACTGGAATATGCCAGCCGCCACGTCACCAGCATCGAGATCAACGGCACCTACTACGGTGCGCAGAAGCCGGAGACCTATGCGCGCTGGCGCGACGAGACGCCGCCGGGCTTCCTGTTCTCGGCCAAGTCGCCCAAGCGCATCACCGCCTTGCGGCGGCTGGCCGGCGCCGGCACGCAGATCGAGGATTTCGTCGGCGGCATCGCCAGCCTCGGCGACCGCCTCGGCCCGCTGCTGTGGCAGTTCGAGCACGGCCATCGCCTGGACCTGGACGACCTGGCCGCGTTCCTCGACCTGCTGCCGCGCCAGGCCGGCGGACACCGGCTGCGCCACGTGCTGGAAGTGCGCGATCCGGCCTGCGTCGGACCGGAACTGCTGCACCTGACCCGCCGGCACCGCGTGGCCACGGTGTTCACCGATTCGCCCGAGTTCCCCTCCTTCGCCGACCTGGGCGCCGACTTCGTCTATGCGCGGCTGATGCGCAGTCGCGCCGACGTCGCCCATGGCTACCCGCCGAAGGAATTGCAGACCTGGGCCGCGCACGCGCAGGCCTGGCGCCGCGGCGAGGATCCGCAGGCGCTGCCGCACGCCGATACGGCCCTGGCCAAGACCACGCCGCGCGAGGTCTTCGTCTACTTCATCAGCGCCGCCAAGGAACGCAATCCCGCCGCGGCGATGGCCCTGCTGAAGATGCTGGGGTCCGCCGCACAGGCGTGACGCGCTCGACCACGCGTACGCGACGCCCGGCACGGCGCAAGCGCGACCGTCGCCGCCGCGATCGCAAGACGGCTGAACCGGACCCCGAGCGCGCGCACCCGGCGACACCTGGCGATCGCCGCGCTGGGGTACAACACCGCCCGTCCGGCGCCGTCGCCGGGCCGCGGCCGCGCGCCGCGCCTCCACACGCGGAGCCCTCGATGCGGATCAAGCACACGCTCGAACGTCTTCCCGGCGGCATGATGCTGGCGCCGCTGCTGCTCGGCGCGCTCTGCCACACCGTGTGGCCGCAGGCCGGCGCCTGGTTCGGCTCGTTCACCCAGGGCCTGATCGGCGGGCTGGTGCCGATCCTGGCGGTGTGGTGCTTCTGCCTGGGCGCCTCGATCCGGCTGCGCAGCGGCGGCCGCGTGTTGCGCGCCTCCGGCGTGCTGGTGCTGACCAAGATCGCGGTGGCGTGGCTGACCGCGGTGATCGCCGCGCGACTGTTGCCGCCGGGCGGCGTCGTCTCCGGCATCTGGAGCGGCATGTCGGTGCTGGCACTGGTCGCGGCGATGGACATGACCAATGCCGGCCTGTTCGCCGCGCTCATGCAGCAGTACGGCCGCCGCGGCGAGGCCGGGGCGATGGCGCTGATGTCGCTGGAATCCGGCCCGCTGGTGACCATGCTGATCCTCGGCACCGCCGGCGTCGCCAACTTCGA
>NZ_AQOI01000448.1:0-1761 GCF_000364665.1 Xanthomonas sp. SHU 199 | reverse complement strand
TGCCGCCGCACGTGCCGCCCGCGGCGCTGCCGCCGGTGGCCGACGCCGCGGCGCCCGCCCCCGACTCCGCCGCTTCCCAGGAGACCCCGTGATGGTCGGCTTCGCCACCCTCACCTCGCGCAGCGTGGTGCTGCGCCAGACCAACATCGACACCGACCAGATCATCCCGGCGCGGTTCCTGTCCACCACCGAACGCGCCGGCCTCGGCCGCCACGCCTTCAACGACTGGCGCTGGCAGGCCGACGGCACGCCGAACCCGGAGTTCGCCTTCAACCAGGCGCACAACGCCGGCCGCCAGATCCTGCTGGCCGGGCGCAACTTCGGCTGCGGCTCCTCGCGCGAGCATGCGCCGTGGGCGCTGACCGACCTGGGCCTGCGCGCCATCGTCAGCAGCGAGATCGCCGACATCTTCCGCAACAACAGCCTCAAGAACGGCCTGCTGCCGATCGTGCTGGCCGAGGACGACGTGCAGACGCTGATGCAGCGCCCGGACGACGAGCTGACCGTGGACGTGGCCGCGCGCGAGCTGCGCACGCCCGACGGCCGCGTCTACGCCTTCCCGCTCGATGCGTTCTCGCAGACCTGCCTGCTCGAAGGCGTGGACGAGATGGGTTACCTGTTGCTGCGCCAACCCGACATCGAACGCTACGAGGCCACCCATGCACGCTGACATCGTCGTCCTGCCCGGCGACGGCATCGGTCCGGAAGTCGCCGCCGCCGCGGTCGCGGTGCTGCGCGCCGTCGCCGCACGCCACGGCCACGACTTCCAGTTCCACGAACACGACATCGGCGGCATCGCCATCGACCGCCACGGCGAGCCGCTGCCGGCGGCGACGCTGACCGCCTGCCAGGGCGCCGACGCGGTGCTGCTGGGCGCGGTCGGCGGACCGAAGTGGTCCGATCCCAACGCCAAGGTGCGCCCCGAACAGGGCCTGCTGGCGATCCGCCGCGGCCTGGGCCTGTTCGCCAACCTGCGCCCGGTCAAGCCGCACAAGGCGGCGCTGGACGCCTCGCCGATCAAGCCGCACCTGCTGCAGGGCGTGGACATCGTGGTGGTGCGCGAACTGACCGGCGGCATCTACTTCGGCGACAAGACCCGCAGCGCCAGCGACGCCAGCGACCTGTGCCGCTACACCGTCGCGGAAATCGAACGGGTGTTGCGCAGCGCGTTCCGCCTGGCCCGGCAGCGCCGCAACCACGTGGTCTCGGTGGACAAGGCCAACGTGCTGGAAACCTCGCGGCTGTGGCGCGACGTCGCCGCGCGGATCGGCCGCGAGGAATTCCCGGACGTGCGCCTGGAACACCAACTGGTCGATTCGATGGCCATGCACCTGCTGGCCAAGCCGCGCGAGTACGACGTGATCGTCACCGAGAACATGTTCGGCGACATCCTCACCGACGAAGCCTCGATGCTGGCCGGCTCGCTGGGCCTGCTGCCGTCGGCCTCGCTGGGCGACGGCCGCATCGGCCTGTACGAGCCGATCCACGGGTCGGCGCCGGACATCGCCGGCAAGGGCATCGCCAACCCCTACGCGACCATCCTCAGCGCGGCGCTGCTGCTGCGCCACTCGCTGGGCCTGGAAGCCGAGGCGGCGGCGATCGAGCAGGCGGTGGATGCCGCGCTCGACGCGCAGGCGTTCACCGCCGATCTCGCCGCGCCCGGCCAGGGCATCTCCACCGACGCTGCCACGCAGGCGGTGCTGCAGCGCCTGCAGACCTGATCCGCGGCGGCGCACCCGCGCCGGCCGTCTCCCGCCCGCC
>NZ_AQOI01000447.1:0-2216 GCF_000364665.1 Xanthomonas sp. SHU 199 | reverse complement strand
CAGCGGCCGCCGGCCCAGCCAGTGCGCCGAGGCCAGCACGATGGCGCGCGGCCGCGGCAGCGTCGCCGCCAGTTCGGCCAGCCGCGTGCCAACCAGGCCGGGCTGCAGCGCGGTCATCGGCGAACCGTGAGAGATGTACAGGGAAGGCAAACGCGCCATGGCAGGTCTCCACAGTGGGGGGCGGCACGGTGGCGCGCGCGGCCAGCGCCGGGCGTTCGTGCAGGCGACCAGGGTATTTCCACCATCTGCGGGAATAAATTACCCTGCCGCCGACGATCCATTTCAGGAACCGAAACAATGGACACGCTGGAGGCGATGCGGGTCTTTGTCGCCGTGGTCGACCGCAACGGCTTCAACGCCGCCGCCGACGCGCTGGGCATTTCCACCGCCAGCGTCACCCGCCAGGTGGCGTGGCTGGAACAGCGCCTGGGTTCGCGCCTGCTCAACCGCACCACCCGCCGGGTCAGCCCGAGCAGTGTCGGCGCGGCGTATTACCAGCGCTGCCAGTTGCTGCTGGCCGAGTTCGACGACATGGAGGCGGCGGTCGGCGAGCAGGCGCTGACGCCCTCCGGCACGCTGCGGATCAACGCACCGTTCAGTTTCAGCGTCGCCCGGCTGGGCCCGCGCCTGGCCGGCTACAGCGCGCGCTATCCGCAGGTCGCCCTCGATCTGTCGCTGTCCGACCGCCTGGTGGACATCGTCGAGGAAGGCTACGACCTGGCGATCCGCATCACCCGCCAGGTGGCGCCCACCTTGATCGCGCGCAAGCTCGGCGAAGTGCAGGCGTTCCTGTGCGCGTCGCCGGACTACCTGGCGCGTGCCGGCACCCCGCAGCTGGCCGCCGACCTCGCCGGCCACGCCTTCCTCAGTTATAGCTACGTGCAGGACGACCTGACCCTGCACGGCCCCGACGGCGCGACCCAGGTGCGGGTGGCCGGCACGCTGCGCGCCAACTGCGGCGACGTGCTGCGCGAGGCGGCCATCGCCGGCATGGGCGTCACCGTGCAACCGGACTTCATGGCCGAAGCGGCGCTGGAGGACGGCCGCCTGGTGCGGGTGCTGCCCGACCATGAGATCGGGCCGATCGGCGTGTACGCGGTCTACGCCAGCCGCAGCCACCTGGCGCCGAAGGTGCGCAGCTTCATCGACTACCTGGTCGAAGTGGGCATCGATCGCACGATGCGCTCCCCGGCCGAGAGCTGAACCGCGGCGCGCGGACCGGACACAACATCCCGCCGATGGCGCTGATCGCGGCGGCCGCGCATGCGCACAATGCCCGCGCTTTTCCCCCTCACCTTCAGGAGTCCGCGTATGAGCAAGATCGCGATCGTCTACTTCAGCGGCTACGGCCACACCGTCAAGCAGGCCGAGGCCGTGCACGCCGGCGCCGCCAGCGTCGGCGAAGCCACGCTGTACCGCATCGACCAGGACGGCAACCTGCCCGACGGCGCCTGGGAGGCCATCGGCCAGGCCGACGCCATCGTCTACGGCAGCCCGACCTACATGGGCGGCCCGGCCTGGCAGTTCAAGAAATTCGCCGACGCCAGCTCCAAGCCGTGGTTCGCGCAGGCCTGGAAGGACAAGATCGCCGCCGGCTTCACCAACTCGGCCTCGGTCAACGGCGACAAGTTCGCCACCATCGAATACTTCTGGACCCTGGCCCAGCAGCACGGCCAGGTCTGGGTCGGCACCGGCCTGCTGCCGTCCAACACCAAGGCGCACGGCCCCGACGACGTGAATTGGACCGCCGGCTCCGGCGGCGCGCTGGCGATCTCGCCGTCCGACGCCTCGCCGGACGAGGCGCCGCGCAGCGGCGACCTGGAGACCGCGCGCCTGCTCGGCAAGCGTGTGGCCGAGTTCGCGGCCAAGCTCAAGGGCTGAGCCCGGCGGTGCCGCCCGCAAAGGGCGGCACCCTGCATCGCGATCGCAGCGGTCTCCGGGCGAGGCGATGCCCCTGCGGCGCCCGGCCTTGCCGGTCGGGCGCGTCTTCGAGGCAACAATGCCCTCGCGCTGCGGCGCTGCCGCGTGTTCTCTGCATTCTGGTCTCGCCATGCACCGGCCCTCGGCCAGCGCCATCGCGCTACACCGTGCCACCCACTGGATGCGCCGCACGCAGATGATCGATGAACACGCGCAGCTTCGGCGGCAGGTGTTCGCGCGCCGGGTAGTAGATGTGCCAGCCGGCGAACGGCGCGTGCCAATCGTCCAGCACCTGC
>NZ_AQOI01000446.1:0-1556 GCF_000364665.1 Xanthomonas sp. SHU 199 | reverse complement strand
CCTGCCATTCGAACGCCTGGCCCAGGCCCAGCCCACGGCGCGCGGCGTCCAGGCCGACCGCGGTGTCGTTGACCACCAGCCGCCCGCTGACTTCGACCAGGAAATCATGGCCATCGCGGGTGAACTCCCAGGCCTGCAGGCGGCCGTCGGTGCGGCGCCAGCGGATGCAGTCGTGCGCAGCCAGTTCGGCCGGCGTGCGCGGCACTCCATGCGCAGCGAAATACGCCGGCGCGGCCACCACCGTCTGCCGCTGCGGCGGTCCCAGCGGCACCGCGATCATGTCGCGCGCCAGGCTCTCGCCCAGGCGAATGCCGGCGTCGAAGCCGCCGGCGACGATGTCGGCCAGGGTCCGGTCCGAATACAGCTCCACGCTGACCTCCGGATAGCGCGCCAGGAACGCCGGCAGCTGTGGGCACACCAGTTGCTCGGCGGCCACCAGCGGCAGGTTGATGCGCAGCGTGCCGGCCGGGCGGTCGCGCAGGAAATCCAGGTCGGCGAAGGCCGCGTCGATCTGCGCCAGGCCCGGCGCCACCCGCTGCAGGAAGCGCTCGCCATGCTCGCTCAGGCCGACCCGGCGGGTGGTGCGGTTGAGCAGGCGTGCGCCCAGTTGCGCCTCCAGCGCGCGCAGCGTCTGCGACAGCGCCGAGGGCGAGACGCCCAGCTCCGCCGCGGCGCGGGTGAAGCTGCCATGGTGGGCAACGCGGACGAAGGCGACGACGGCGGACAGCGGCGGTGGACGGTGCATGGCGAACGGGCGGCAGTGGAAGGACGGACGCGGCGGGCGCGCCGCCCATTGTTTAGCACACCTTCAAAGCACATGCGGATTACCTGGATTTATCCGTGGCGACGTGGCGCCTACAGTGCCCACACCCTCACTTCGGAGACCGCTGCGATGGCCCTCGATCATTACCGCCTGCTCGGCCGTTCCGGCCTGCGCGTCAGCCCGCTGTGCCTGGGCACCATGACCTTCGGCGCCGACTGGGGCTGGGGCGCGGACGAAGCCGAGGCACGCCGCCTGTTCGACCTGTATGTCGATGCCGGCGGCAACTTCCTCGATACCGCCAACATCTACACCAACGGCAGCGCCGAGACCCTGCTCGGCCGCTTCGTCGCCGGCCGCCGCGACCGCCTGGTGATCGCCAGCAAGTTCGCGCTCAATCCCTTCCCCGGCGACCCCAACGGCGGCGGCAACCACCGCAAGGCGCTGCTGCGCTCGGTCGACGCCAGCCTGGCGCGGCTGGGCACCGATTATCTGGACCTGCTGTACCTGCATGCCTGGGACGGCACCACCGGCATCGACGAGGTCATGCGCGGCTTCGACGATCTGGTGCGTGCCGGCAAGATCCTCTACGCCGGCATCTCCGACACCCCCGCCTGGCAGGTGGCGCGCATGCAGACCCTGGCCGACCTGCGCGGCTGGACGCCGTTCGTCGCCCTGCAGATCGAGTACTCGCTGGCGCAGCGCACCGTCGAGCGCGAACTGGTGCCGATGGCCGAGGCGCTGGGCATGTCGGTGCTGGCCTGGTCGCCGCTGGCGATGGGCGTGCTCACCGGCA
>NZ_AQOI01000445.1:0-7129 GCF_000364665.1 Xanthomonas sp. SHU 199 | reverse complement strand
CCGATCTGGCGCGGGTGCGCGCGGCCGCCTCCGGCGGCGCGCAGGTCGGTGGCGTGGGCCGCGCCGAGGTCGCGCATTCGCAACGCACCTTCAACGAACACGCGCTGGCAGTGGCCGAGGCAGTGGTGGCGCTGGCCGCCGAGCTGCAGCGCTCGCCGGCGCAGGTGGCGCTGGCCTGGCTGCTGGCGCGCGGGGCGATGCCGATCGTCGGCGCGCGCAGCGTGGCGCAACTGCAGGACAACCTGGGCGCACTCACCCTGCACCTGGATGCCGAGGCGCTGCAGCGGCTGGATGCCGCCAGCGCGATCGAACTGGGCTTCCCGCACGACTTCCTGGCCTCGCCCAACCCGCAGGCGCTGCTGAGCGGCGGCACCCGCATCCAGCCGCGCTGAGCGCGGCGTCCTGCCCCTTCGCACACGAGTACTATTCCATGGCATCCATCGCGAACGCGTTGCCGAGCAACATGACCCTGGCCGAGGCCGAAGCGGCCGGCATCGCGCAGATCGCCGCGCTGATGGGCCCGCAGCAGGGCGCGGCGATCCGCGCCCTGGCCGACGACGCGGACACCGCGCTGAGCGGCCGCGGCGCCGCCATCGCCTTCGCCGAGATCTACCGCGCCGACAGCGCGCTGGACCTGAAGACCCGCGAACTGGTCACGGTGGCGGTGCTGGCCAGCCTCTGCCACGCCGCACCGCAGTTGCGCCTGCATCTGCGCGCCGCGCAGGCGGCAGGCGCCAGCCGTGCGGAGATCTTCGCCGTGCTCGACCAGTTGTACGCCTACGTCGGCTTCCCCACCGCGCTCAACGCCCTGGCCGTCGCCCGCGACACGCTGGGCCCGTCCTCACCCTGAGCGAACCGCCCGGCGGCCACGCTTTCCCTCACCTCCCCCTCAGGAGCATCCTCCATGCAAACCCGCACCCTCGGCCGCAACGGCCCCCGCGTCTCCGCCCTCGGCCTCGGCTGCATGGGCATGAGCGCGTTCTACGGCGGCCGCAGCGACGACGCCGCCTCGATCGCGGTCATCCATGCCGCGATCGAGCACGGCGTCAGCCTCATCGACACCGCCGACATGTACGGCCCGCACACCAACGAAGTGCTGGTGGGCAAGGCGCTGGCCGGGCGCCGCGACCAGGTCGTGCTGGCGACCAAGTTCGGCATCAAGCTCGACCCCAACGACCCGGCCGCACGCGGCATCGACGGCCGCCCGGAATACGTGCAGTCGGCCTGCGAGGCCAGCCTGCGCCGGCTCGGCGTGGACCACATCGACCTGTACTACCAGCATCGGGTGGATCCGAACGTGCCGATCGAGGACACGGTCGGGGCGATGGCGCGGCTGGTGGAACAGGGCAAGGTGCGCTTCCTCGGCCTGTCCGAAGCCGCCGCGGCCACCATCCGCCGCGCGCACGCGGTGCATCCGATCACCGCGCTGCAGAGCGAGTACTCGCTGTGGTCGCGCGACCCGGAACACGACGGCGTGCTGGAGACGGTGCGCGAGCTGGGCATCGGCTTCGTGCCGTACTCGCCGCTGGGCCGCGGCTTCCTGACCGGGGCGATCCGCTCGCCGGAGGACTTCGAGGCCGACGACTACCGGCGCCATTCGCCGCGCTTCCAGGGCGAGAACTTCGACCGCAACCTGCAGCTGGTGGAGCGGGTACGTGAGCTGGCGCAGGCCAAGGGCGTGACCCCGGGGCAACTGGCGCTGGCCTGGGTGCTGGCGCAGGGCGAGGACCTGGTGCCGATCCCGGGCACCAAGCGCCTGGCCTACCTGGAAGAGAACCTGGGCGCGCTGCAGGTGAAGCTGAGCGCCGAGGAGCTGGCGCAGATCGAGGCGATCTTCCCCGCCGACGCCGCCGCCGGCCATCGCTACCCGGCCGCCTCGCGCGGCGCCCTGCAGGGCTGAACCGCGCCCCCGGCCGCGACGCGGGTCGATTGCCCGCGCCGCGCCGGCCCCGCATGATGCGGGGGTGATCTCCTTCATCGTCCCCGCGCACGACGAAGCCGCCCTGATCGGCGACACGCTGGCCTCGCTGCATGTCGCCGCCCAGGCGCTGCGGCTGGACTGCGAGACGCTGGTGGTCGCCGATGCCTGCCGCGACGGCACCGCCGAGATCGCGCGCCGGCACGGCGCGCAGGTGCTGGAGGTGGAACTGCGGCACATCGCCGCCGTGCGCAATGCCGGCGCCGCCGCCAGCCGCGGCCGCCATCTGCTGTTCGTCGATGCCGACACCCGGGTCAACACCCCGCTGCTGGCCGCGGCGCTACGCGCGCTCGGCACCGGTGCGGTCGGCGGCGGCGCGCAGGTGCGCCTGCTCGGCGACATCGCCTGGCACGAACGCCTGGCGCAGGCGCTGTTCGGCTGGCTGTTCCGCTGCACCGGCATCGCCCCCGGCTGCTTCCTGTTCTGCACGCGCAGCGCCTTCGTCGCCGCCGGCGGCTTCGACGAGCGCTACTACGCCGGCGAGGACGTGGCGCTGAGCCGCGCGCTGGCGCGGCAGGGCCGCTTCGTGATCCTGCGCGAGCCGGTGCACACCTCCGACCGCAAGCTGCGCAGCTTCAGCAAGCGCGAGCACCTGGGGCTGCTGTTGCGCCTGCTGCGCCGCGGCCGCAGCCTGCTGCGCTCGCGCGACGGCCTCGGCTTCTGGTACGGACAGCGTCGCGGCCGTTAGGACGCGCCGCCCATTTCCGCACAGATTGCGCCGGGTCGGCAAAACGGTTGCGCCCGACGCGGGCGACTTCCTACTCTCTGCAAATGCGCGAGAACAGCACCCTGGACATCAGGAACGCGGCGATGGCGGACCGGCAGGCGATCGTGGTGCTGATGGCGGCGTTGGACTATGCCGGAACCGAGGACTTCATCGAAGCCCGCCTGGCGCAGCTCCTGGCGCATCCGGACGCGGCCTTGCTGGTGGCCGCCGCAGGGGACGACGTCCTGGGTGTGTTGTCGGTGCACTTTCTGCCGCAGCTGGCATTGGCCGGCGACATCTGCCGCATCAGCTATTTCTGCGTCGACGATCGCGCGCGCGGCGCCGGGGTGGGACAGCGTTTGCTGGCAGAGGGCGAGGCGCTGGCGCGGCAGCGTGGCTGCGACCGCCTGGAGGTGCACTGCCACAGCCGGCGGGAACGCGCGCACGCCTTCTATCGGCGCGAAGGCTTTGTCGAAGCGCCCAAGTATTTCGCCAAGTCGCTGCGCGATTGAGGATTGTCTGAGGTCGCCAGCCGCAGACAGCGGCGCGATCTTCATAAGGGCGGTTGCCGGCGCCGAGGCGCTGGCAGTACGCTGCGCGCCCCTTGTGCGAGCTTTACGGATGAGCGTCCACACCAGCAGGCCCATCGCGCTGCGCATCCTCGGCACGGGCGAGTATCTGCCCGCGCAGCAGGTGCCGGCGGAGGTCTTCGACCGGCGCTGGGGCAAGCCCGCCGGCTGGACCCTGCGGCATACCGGGGTCGCCACGCGCCACTATGCGGGCGCCGACGAGCCGGCCACCTTCATGGGCGAACGCGCCGCGCGCGCGGCGCTGGACGCGGCGCAGTTGCAGGCGCACGAGGTCGATTGCGTGATCAGCGCCTGCAGCCTGATGGAACAGGCGATCCCATGCAGCGCGGCGCTGCTGCACGCGCGGCTGGGCCTGCAGGGCAGCGGCATTCCGGCCTTCGACATCAACGCCACCTGCCTGAGCTTCATCGCCGCACTCGACCTGGCCGCCTGCGCGATCGCCGCCGGCCGCTACCGCCGCGTGCTGATCGTCGCCAGCGAGATCGCCAGCGTCGGCCTCAACCCGGACGATGCGGACACCGCGCCGCTGTTCGGCGACGGTGCCGCCGCGGTGGTGCTCGGCGCCGACGACGGCGCCAGCGGTTCGCATTTGTTGACCGCGCGCCTGGAAACCTATTCCGAAGGCATCGACCACTGCCGCGTGCGCGCCGGCGGCACCCGCCTGCGCCTGGATCACGGTGTCGAGGCGCTGCGCGCCGGTTCGCAGTTCGAAATGAACGGCCGCGCCACCTACCGGCTGGCCGCGGCGAAGCTGCCCGGCTTCCTGCAGCGGCTGCTGGCGCAGGCCGGGGTCGAGCTGGCGCAGTTGCGGCGGATCGTGCCGCACCAGGCCAGCGCCAAGGCGCTGCGTCACCTGCGCGTGGCGCTGGGGCTGGCGCCGGACGCGCTGATCGAGGTGATCGGCCAGCGCGGCAACCAGATGGCCGCGTCGATTCCCGGCGCGCTGCACCAGGCGATCGCCAGCGGCCGCATCGTGCGCGGCGACCTGATCGGCCTGGTCGGCTCCGGCGCCGGGCTGGCGTTCGGCGGCGCGGTGTTGCGCTACTGACATGGCCCGCGTCCTGGTCACCGGCGCGTCCGGCTTCATCGGCGCCTACATCGTGCGCGCCCTGGCCGATACCGGCGTAGCGGTGCGCGCCAGCGGTCGCGACGCCGCCAAGCTGGCGGCCTTCGCTGGCGATCCGCGGATCGAGGTCGTGCCCGCCGAGCTGTGTCGCGACGACCTGGCGCCGTTGCTGCACGGCTGCGATGCGGTGATCCACTGCGCGGCGCTGTCGGCGCCGTGGGCCAGCGCCGAGACCTTCCGCCTGGCCAACGTGGTCGCCACCGAACGCCTGCTCGCCGCCGCGCTCGCCGCGCGCGTGCGTCGCTTCGTGCACTTCAGTTCGCCGAGCATCTACTTCCGCTTCGCCGATCAATACCAGATCACCGAAGACTTCACCCCGCCGGCGCGCTGGATCGGCGGCTATCCGCAGACCAAGTGGGAAGCCGAGGAAAAGGTGCGCGCCGCCGCCGTGGCCGGACTGCCGGCGGTGGTGCTGCGCCCGCGCGCGGTGTTCGGCCATGGCGACAACGCGATCGTGCCGCGCTTGCTGGCGGTGGCGCAACGCGGCTGGTTCCCGCTGGTCAACGGCGGCCGCGCGATGATCGATGTGTGCTGCGTGGAGAACGCGGTGGCCGCGGCACTGGCGGCGCTGCGTGCCGAGCACATCAGCGATGGCCGCGCCTACAACATCAGCAACGGCGTGCCGATCGCGGTGCGCGACCTGCTGACCGAGCTGTTCGCGGTGCTGCGCCTGCGCGTGCGGCTGTTGCCGCTGCCGCGCGGACCGGCGTTGGCGCTGGCCACGCTCGGCGAGCAGATCGCGCTGCGCCGTCGCGGGCAGCCGGAGCCGCGGCTCAGCCGCTACGGTATCGGCGTGCTCGGCTATTCGCAGACGCTGGACATCGGCCGCGCCCGCCGCGAACTCGGCTATGCGCCGGTGCTGTCGACCGAGGCCGGGCTGGCCGCGCTGGGGCGGCCATGAGCGTACCCAGGCTGCAGTGGCGGCTGTACGAAGCCGGTCACTGCACGCATCCGGAGCGCGCCACGCGCCGCGGCGCGCCGCTGGCGCCATGTCCGTTTCCGGCGCTGGCGGCCCTGCTGCAGCATCCGCAGCAGGGCGACCTGTTGTTCGACACCGGCTACGCCCGTCATTTCTTCGATGCCACCGCGCGCTTTCCCGAACGCCTGTACCGCTGGCTGACTCCCGTGCAATTGGCACCCGGGCAATCGCTGCGCGAACAACTCGCCCGCGACGGCGTGGATGCGGACCGCATCGGCTGGATCGTGCTGTCGCATTTCCATGGCGATCACGTCGGCGGCGTCGCCGATTTCCCGCAGGCGCGCCTGGCCTGCGCGCAACAGGCCTGGGACGATCTGCAGCGCCGCGGCCGGCTGGCCGCGCTGCGCGAAGGTTTCCTGCCGGCACTGCTGCACGGCGCGCGCCCGCGCATGCACTGGATCGAGGCGCTGCCCGCGGCGCTGCCGCCCGCCGCGCTGCGCGACTTCGGCACGCCACGCGACCTGTTCGGCGACGGCAGCGTGCTGCTGGTGCCGCTGCCCGGGCATGCGCCCGGCCACTACGGCCTGTGGTTCGAGGACGCGCACGGTCCGGTGTTCCTGATCGCCGACGCGGCCTGGTCCAGCGCCGCGCTCGCCGACGGCACGCCGCCGCCGGCGCTGGTCACCCACCTGCTCGGCGAGCATCGCGTGTATCGCGACACCCTGGCGCGGCTGCATGCGCTGCGCCAGGCCGAGCCGGGCTTGCGCCTGGTGCCCTCGCATTGTCGGCAATGGCGGCCGGCACCGGCGGAGCACACGCATGGCTGAGGCACCCGGCGTGCTGATCACCGGCGCACGCGCGCCGGTCGCGCTGGACCTGGCGCGTCGCTTCGCCGCGCTGGGTTGGCGGGTGCACCTGGCCGACAGCGTCGCCAGCCGCATCTCCGGCTGGTCGCGCGCGGTGACCGCGCATCACCGCGTCGCCCCGGCACGCGATGCGCCGCGCGCCTGGCTGGCCGATCTCAATGGCGTGCTCGCCCGCCAGCGCATCGACGTGCTGGTGCCGACCTGCGAGGAAGTGTTCTACCTGGCCCGCTACCGCGGCGCGCTGCCGGCGCAGTTGCACCTGCCACTGCAGGACTTCGACACGCTGCGCACGCTGCACAGCAAGTACCACTTCATGGAACTGGCGCGCAGCCTGGACAGCGCCATCGACGTACCCGCCAGCGTGCGCGTGCGCAGCCTGGCGCAGGCGCGCGAATGGGCCGGCGAAGCGCCGCTGGTATTGAAACCGGAATTCTCGCGCTTCGGCGTGCATGTCCGGCTCTATCCGGACGGTGTGACCGCCGACGCCACGCCGCTGCCCGCGCAGGGCGACTGGGTCGCACAGCGCTACTGCGCCGGCGAGGAACGCTGCTCGTATGCGCTGGCGCGCGATGGCGTGCTGCTGGCGCATGCGGTGTACCGCCCGCGCTACCGCCTGCGGCGCAGTTCCAGCTACTACTTCGACGCCGCACCCAACCCGCAGATCGAGCGCTTCACGGCGCAACTGGTGCAGGCGCTGCGCTTCACTGGACAGATTTCCTTCGACTGGATGGTCTCCGCGCAAGGGCGCTGCAGCGTGATCGAATGCAATCCGCGTGCGACCAGCGGCCTGCACCTGTTCGCCGCGGCCGATCCGCTGGTGCCTTTGCTGTGCGGCGACGCGGGCGCGGCGCCGGCGCCTTTGCGCCCGGCCGACGAGCGCGCGGCGATGCTGGGCATGCTGATGCTGGGCGTGGCACTGCCGGCGGCGCTGGGCCAGGGCCGGC
>NZ_AQOI01000444.1:0-1347 GCF_000364665.1 Xanthomonas sp. SHU 199 | reverse complement strand
AGCGCGAGACCTGCGCCGCGCGCGTGGCCACCGCGGTGATCGGCCCGGCGCAGGTGGCGGGGCTGGACGCGCGGCTGGCGGCGCTGCCGCCGCTGAGCCTGGACAACCTGGAGGCGCATCTGCGCAGCGTCGAGCGCGGCCTCGGCGAACAGCTGGCGCAGAGCCAGGCGCAGGATGCGCGGTTGAGCCAGCAGGTGCTGGACTGCTTCCGCCGCTACTGCCAGCAGTGGCCGGAGGACAGCGGCGACTTCACCGTCAGCCTGGCCAGCGCCGACGACTTCCTGGCACGCCTGCAGCGCCTGGAGAGCGACGGCCTGCCGCGCCACGAAGGCCGCTTCTTCGACCTGCTGCAGACCCAGAGCAAGAACAACCTGCTGGCCCTGCAGCGCTACACGGCCGAAGCGCACAAGGCGATCAAGCAGCGCATGGACGAGGTCAACGCCAGCCTGGAACAGGTGCCGTTCAACCGCGGCACCCTGCTGACCATCGAAGTCAGCGACCGGCGCCTGCTCGAGGTGCAGGAGTTCCAGCAGCAATTGCGCGCCGTGCTCGGCCATCAGCAGACCGAGGATCGTGCGCTGGCCGAGGCGCAGTTCGCCATGCTGCGCGGGCTGGTGCAGCGGCTCGGCGCGCAGGAGCCGGAACTGCGGCGCTGGCGCGAGCAGGTGCTGGACGTGCGCCAGCACGTGGAGTTCGTCGGCGTGGAACTGGACGCGGACAGCCGCGCGCAGGTGGAGATCTACCGCAGCGGCGCCGGCAAGTCCGGCGGCCAGCGGCAGAAGCTGGCCACCACCTGCCTGGCCGCGGCGCTGCGCTACCAGCTCGGCGGCGAGGACGGCGAACTGCCGCGCTACGCCGCGGTGGTGCTGGACGAGGCCTTCGACAAGGCCGACAACGAGTTCACCGCGCTGGCGATGAACATCTTCGAGAACTTCGGCTTCCAGATGGTGGTGGCCACGCCGCTGAAGTCGGTGATGACGCTGGAGCCGTTCATCGGCGGCGCCTGCTTCGTCGAGATCAGCGGCCGCCACAACTCCGGCGTGCTGCT
Source organism: Xanthomonas sp. SHU 199 (assembly GCF_000364665.1). Classification (NCBI taxonomy): domain Bacteria; kingdom Pseudomonadati; phylum Pseudomonadota; class Gammaproteobacteria; order Lysobacterales; family Lysobacteraceae; genus Xanthomonas; species Xanthomonas sp. SHU 199. Next base: position 299 of record NZ_AQOI01000444.1, on the reverse strand, counting down.
GATCGAATACGACGAGCAGGCGCACCGGTTGAAGCTGCCCGAGCGCAGCCGCAACGAGGTGGCGACGCCTGCGGTGGAATCCGGGGCGGCGGTGGACCAGGCTGGCGCCGATCTGCCGCCGCCGGCCGCAGACGCAGCGGCCACCATCGCCGAGCCCGGCACAATCGCTGTGGCAGATACCGATGCGTTGCCGGCGCGTGCCTCCGCCAAGGCGCGCGATGGCCGCGGCAATGGCGCCAAGTCGACCCCGCGCAAGGCGTCGCCAGCGGCGCCGGGCAAACGCGCCGGCACGCGTGCCA
>NZ_AQOI01000443.1:0-9787 GCF_000364665.1 Xanthomonas sp. SHU 199 | reverse complement strand
CCGTTGCCGACACCAGACCAGCGCGACGACTGGCGTGCGGCGGCCGGCATGGCGGTGCCGTTCTGGGAGCGTGTCATCGAGGACGTGCATGTGTCCGCGGCATTCCACAGCACTGCGCGGGACGCGCTGGCGCAGTTGACGCGCGCCGTATCGCGGATCGGTTGAGCGCTTTCGCGCAGCGTTAAATCACCCGACACATCGCCCTCACGCGGGCCGGACATGCGGCAGTGGAAGCTGCCGTGACTCCCCACCACGAGGTCCTGCCCATGGCTGCCACCAGCACACGTGTCCGTCTGCATGTCGAAGATACCGGCGGTGCCGGTCGTCCGGTGATCCTGATCCACGGTTGGCCGCTGTCGGCCGAGGCGTGGAAGGACCAGGTCGGGCCGCTGCAGCAGGCCGGCTACCGGGTCATCGCCTACGATCGCCGCGGCTTCGGCCGTTCGGAGAAGCCGGCCGACGGCTACGAGTACGACACCCTGGCCGACGACCTGGCCGGCATCATCGAGGACAAGCAGCTGCGCGACGCGGTGCTGGTCGGCTTCTCGATGGGCGGTGGCGAGGTGGCGCGCTACGTGGCGCGGCATGGCACCGAGAAGCTGGCAGCGGTAGTGTTCGCCTCCGCGGTGCCGCCGTACATGCTCAAGACCGACGACAACCCGGAAGGGCCGCTGAGCAAGGAGCAGGCGCAGGAGATGGAGCAGGGGCTGAAGGCCTCGCGCGAGACCTTCTTCGATGACTTCACCCGCGGCTTCTTCAGCGCCCACGGCACGTTGAAGGTGAGCGAGGCGCAGCGCCAGGAAGCGATCGCGCTGTGCCTGCAGAGCGACCAGACCGCGGCGCTGGGCTGCATGCAGGCGTTCGGCACCACCGATTTCCGCGAGGACCTCAAGAAGGTCGACGTGCCGACCCTGGTGCTGCACGGCGATGCCGACGCGACCGTGCCGTACGAGGGTTCGGGCCAGCGCACCCATCGCGCCATCGCCGGCAGCGACGTGGTGTTGCTGAGGGATGCGCCGCATGGCTGCAACACCAGTCATGCCGAGGAGTTCAATCAGGCGCTGTTGGGGTTCCTGGCCAAGCTGGGCTGATCGCTGGCGCGTGTCTCGGTGCCGACGCTCACGGCGTGGCACCGCGACGACGTGGACAGTACTCCCGAAACGCCCGCGGCAGCGCCGGGCTGCCGCGGGTCGATCCAACAAATTCAAACCATTGCGACGATCACTCGCCGACCAGCGTCGCCACGCTCTGCGGGTCGACGTAGACCACGGTCTGGCCCGAAGCGACGCCGTACTTGCCGCCGTAGCCGACGTTGAGGCTGGACGAGGTGCTGTACTTGGTGAACGCGGTGGCGCTGCCGGCGGGCACGCGCACGGTGATCTGTCGATGCTGGGTGCCGGTGTTGACCGCCACCAGAACCAGCTTGCCGCTCGGGGTCTTGTAGGCGCTGACGGCGACGTCGTTATACGGCGCGGCGGTGGCGCCGATGCGCACGGACCCCGGACGCACGAAGCGTGCGTATTGCGACATCACGTAGCCGCGCTTGCTCACTGTGCCGTTCTCGGCGATCAGCCCGTAGCCGCGGCGGATATACCACCAGATGTAGCCGCTGTAGTTGGCCAGCATGCTGTTGTGCAGTTCGCTGCCCACGCCGAGCGCGGACGGCCAGGCGTTGCCGTCGGTGTTGTCGGTGTAGTGCTCGGTCATCCACAGCTGCTTGCCCTTGCTGCGCGCCAGCGGGTAGTCCTTGGGCTGCACGCCATACAGGTGCCCGCCGACGATGGACAGGTACTGGGCGGCGCTGCTGTTGAGCACCGGGTCGGTCAGCGCGGTGTTGAAGCCCAGCGATTCGGCCGCGAGCAGCTTGAACTTGCCGAACTTCGCGCCCTGCGCGCTGATGAAATTGAGGAAGTCGGTGCCGTTCCAGTCGCCCGACTCGTAGTCCGGATGCCAGTCCGGCTCGTTCTGCAGCGACAGGGCGTAGATCGGTGCGCCCTTGCTGTCCATGTAGGCGGTGAAATCCAGCAGGTGCTTGGCGTACGCGTCGTAGTACTGGGGCAGCAGCTTGCCGCCGTTGTTGAGGCTGTTGTTGGACTTCATGTAGGCCGGCGCCGACCACGGCGTGGCCAGCAGCACCGCGCCGTGCGCGCGGGCCCGCACCGCCGACGGCACCTGCTGGCTCCAGCCGGAGCTGGACGGATCGATGCGCATGCGCATGATCGACAGGCCGATCTGCCCCGCGTCGCTGCCGTAGGCCAGGTCGACCTGGGCCGGGGTGAGGTCGGCGATCCAGCCGGCGCCGTTCATGCCGCCGAAGCCCTGGATGGTCTGGTGGACCTCGCTCGGGGTCACGGTGACGGTCTGCGCCAGGGCGGTGCCGGCCGAGAACAGCGTGGCGGCCGCGGCGAGCAAGGTGCCGAGCAAACGAGGGGTCTTCATGGCGTGTCCAGCAGTGGGGGAGGCGTGACGCTAGCCAGCGCAGATGACCATTTCAATGTCGCCATCGTCCAAAGCGGGCAAGTGAGACCGGAGGCGCAAGGCGAGCGCAACCGTGTCCTCAGTCCGCATGGCGCGGATGCCGTGCCGGATGCCGCGCCGGATGGCGCGATGCAGCGTGGGTGCTTGCGTTGCTGCGCAGTGAGGAGACGCCTGCGGATTGTGCGCAGTTGCGCGCGCAAACGCCGCAAGATGCACAAGTGCGCGCATGGCAAAACTGCGCACAATGCAGGCGCCGGCACAGAGCAGGGGGCGTGCCGGCGTTTCCTCTTGCGAAGGTGTTGCGCATGCCACTGTTCCGTATTCCGCAACGCTGCGGCGTTGCCCTGTTCGCTGCGATGCTGTCGATCCTGCTCTGCCTACCGATGCTGGCGCAGGCGCAGGCCACCCGTTATCGCGACGTCGCGCCGCTGTTGCTGGGCGTGGCCTGGTATCCGGAGCAGTGGCCGGAGGCGCAATGGGAGCGCGATCTGGCGCTGATGCAGGCGGCGCACGTGCGCGTGGTGCGGATCGGCGAGTTCGCCTGGAGCCGGATGGAGCCGCGCGAAGGGCAGTACGACTTCGACTGGATGGATCGTGCCATCGCCGCGGCCGCGCGGCACGGCATGGTGGTGGTGCTGGGCACGCCGACCGCGGCGCCGCCGGCGTGGTTGACCCAGGCCTATCCGGATACCTTGCGGGTCAGCCAGGACGGCGTGCGCGACGAGCACGGCAACCGCCAGCAGTTCTCCTTTGCCAGCGCACGCTACCGGCGCTTCGCGCATGCCATCGCCGAGCAGATGGCGCAGCGCTACGGGCACAACCCGCACGTGGTCGGCTGGCAACTAGACAACGAGTACGCGCAGTCCTCGTTCGATCCCGAGGCCAAGGCGCAGTTCCACGCGTGGCTGCAGCGCAAGTACGGCAGCATCGAGGCGCTCAACCAGCGCTGGGCCACCGCCTACTGGAGCCAGACCTACAACGACTTCGCGCAGATCCCGGTGCGCGAGGACGAGGAGAATCCGGCGCTGCTGCTGGAGTGGAAGCGTTTCGTCAGCGACACCTGGGCCGACTATTCGCGCAACCAGATCGACGCGATCCGTCCGCATGCCGATCCGCGCCAGTTCATCACCACCAACACCATGGGCTGGTTCGCCGGTTTCGACGCCTACACCGTGCACGACGTGCTCGACATCGCCGCCTGGGACGACTACGTCGCCGGCGAGCGCTACGACTGGGTGGACAATGCGGCACGCCACGATCTGACCCGCGGCTACAAGCAGCGCAACTACTGGGTGATGGAAACCCAGCCGGGCTTCGTCAACTGGCGCGCGACCAACGTGGCGCTGCGCAAGGGCCAGGTACGCGCGATGGCGTGGCAGGCGGTGGCGCATGGCGCCGATGCGGTCTCGTACTGGCAGTGGCGCGCCGCGCCGAATGGCCAGGAGGAATACCATGGCACCCTGGTCGGTGCCGATGGCACGCCGGTGCCGGTGTATGCGGAGATCCAGCAGGTCGGCGCGGAGTTCGCCAAGGCCGGTCCGGCGCTGGCCGGCACCACGCCGCAGGCACAGGTGGCGCTGATCAACGACTTCGACAGCCGCTGGGCGATCGGCTTCCAGAAGCACGCGGCCGACTTCGATCCGGTCGTGCAGATGAAGAGCTTCTACCGGCCGCTGCGGCAGAAGGCGCAGGTGGTCGACGTGGTCTCGGCGATGGCGCCACTGGAGCGCTACAAGCTGGTGGTGGCGCCGGCGCTGAACGTGCTGACCGAGGCGCAGGCGCAGCGGCTGAAGGCCTATGTCGAACACGGCGGGCATCTGGTGCTGGGGCCGCGCAGCGGCATGAAGAACATCGACAACGGCCTGCATCCGCAGCGCCAGCCCGGCCCGCTGGCGACCTTGCTCGGCGGGCGCGTGGAGCAGTTCTATGCGCTGGACAAGCCGGTCCCGCTGGCCGGTGCAGGCGCCGACGGCAGCGCCAAAATCTGGGCCGAACAGTTGCAGGCCACCGCTGCCGACACCACCGCGCCACTGCGCTACGGCGCGGCCAACGGCTGGCTGGATGGCGCACCGGCGCTGCTGACCCGGCGCGTCGGCAAGGGCCGCATCAGCTATGTCGGTGGCTGGTTCGACGACGCCACGCTGGATCGCCTCACCGGCGACTGGTTGCGCGACGCCGGGGTGCAGGCGCCGCTGGCCGATGTGCCGGAGGATGTGGAAGTGGGCGTGCGCAGCGACGGCGCGCGCCGCATCGTGGTGTTGATCAACCACGGCGCCACCGCACGCACCGTGCGGCTGCCGGCGTCGATGCGCGCGCTGCTGGGGCCGACGCCGAGCAACGACACGGTGCAACTGGCACCCGATGACGTGGCGGTGCTGGAACAGCGTCGCTGAGGACTGCCGCGGTGCGCTGCCGCGCATTGCCGGCCGCGCAATGACGGATCGGTGCGGGCTGTGCGCCTGACTGGCGCTTGCGCTGGTGCGGGCCAAGCGCGAACACACGCTCTACAATGCACCTGCCAGCGGGCGTCGCCGCCGCCATCGCGTCGCGGCCTCGTCCCCGTCACTGGAGTTGCGTGTGTCTTTGTCTTCTTCCCGTCCGTTGTCGCCGGTGGGCCGGCTGTTCGCCGCTGCCGCCGTGTTCGAAGGCCTGACCTGGGCCGGCCTCTTGCTCGGCATGCTGCTCAAGTACGGCACCCAGACCACCGAGCTGGGCGTGTGGCTGTTCGGCCGTCTGCATGGCGTGGCGTTCCTGCTGTATGTGGTCGCCAGCCTGCTCGCGGCGTTGCGGTTGCGCTGGCCCTGGTGGGCGTGGGCGTTGAGCCTGCTGGCGGCGCTGCCGCCGCTGGTCACGGTGCCGCTGGAACTGTGGTTCCGCCGGATCGGCCTGCTCGGCGCGCAAGCGCAGCGTGCCGTGGAATAGTGCAGGCGCTGCGGCGCAGGCGAGACATCTTGCCCTGTGCGATGCGCTGCATCGGTAGTGCGTTGTGACTGCATTCTCCGGCAGCGCTCTAGAATGCTGTCCCCAGTGCAGGCGAGGAGGCCATGGGCAAACGCAAACGACGACCGCCCCCGCCAATGCCGACACCCACGCGCCTGCAACGGCTGGTCGCGCGTCTGGAACGGCCGGTGTTGATGTTGATGGCGGCGGTCATGGTGGCGGTCGCCGCGATGAAGCTGTACCTGCTGGCGAAAGCGCTGCAGAGCGGCGTGTACATCGGCGTACCGAGAGCCGGGCCGAAACGGATCTATCAGCTGGCGACCGATCCAGGCCACTACTGGTTCTCGATCGCGTGGGACAGCGTGGTCTGCCTCGTGTTGCTGGCGCTGGCTATCGCCACGGGCTGGGCGCTGATGGCGTTACGCAAGCCGAAGTAGCGTTGGGTCGGCGGATCGCCGCGGCCATCACCTGGCCAGGCAACGCTGCCAACGCTCGGCCACGCGCTGCGCGAACCAGGCGGTGGTGAGCTTGCGGGTGATCTTCGGGCTTTCCAGGGCGATGCCCGGCAGTACCGCGCGTGGCAGTGGCTTGCCGGCATCGCGGTCTGCCAGGGCGAACACCTGGCGATACAGAGCGCCGTCGGCGAAATCCGCCTCGTTGCCGCGCTGCAGTTCGCGGCGGATGGTGCGCGCGTCCATGCCCAATTGGGTGCCCAGGCTGCGTGCGGCGCGCTCGGTGGCGCCGGGGGCGTCGAGGTCTGCGCCGGGCGTCAGCAGATCGCCATCGAGGGCGAGCGAGAGGCCGCTGGCGCGCGCCAGCGCGGCCTGGAATGCGGCATTGCGGCTGGCGTACCAGCCGGCATTGAAGTCGGCGAAGCGGTACAGCATCGCCGCCGCGTTCGGGTAGCCGAGCAGGTGGCGGGTGCCGAACCAGATGCCGCCTCGGCGAGTGAACACCGCGTGGCGCACGCCGTCGCTCAGCGGATACGGATAGCCGTCGGTATGCGCCTGCGCGAAGGCGATGCTCACCTGCATCGGCCCGGCGGTGTGCACCGGGTTGAGGTCGCCGAACAGGCGCTGGCCCAGCGGCACACTGCCGGCGATGTCCTCGAAGATGGTGCTGAGATCCTGCTCGGTGCGCGCGGCGGCCAGGCGCTCGGCATAGCTGCGCCCATCGGGCCCTCGCAGCTTGAGCGCCGCATCCAGCGCGAAGGCCGGCACATGCACCGCCGCCGCGCGCCGCTGCAGTTCCGCCCGGGCGATCTTGCCCAGCCCCGGCACCGGTGGATTGGTCTGGTAGGTCGATTCCTGTTCGATCACCGCCAGGACCGCACAGATGTTTTCGGCATTGGTGCCCAGACTCTGCGAGGCCAGGGCCACGTAGACGTCGTCGGCCCAGCCGCGGCGATCGGGTACCGTGGCCGGGATGCGCCGGGCGATGTCGGCCTTGACCTCGCTGGGCGTGCGCTCGGGCATGCGTGGCGCCTGCGTGGCGCAGGCGCCGAGCAAGGCGGCGCTGCACACGGCGAGCAGGCGGACGAAGACGGCGGTGGACATCGGCGCGGCGGCTCCAACGGGATAGCGTCGCTGCATCCTACAGGTGCGCTGTCGGCACCGCGCCTACGTCGCTGGTGCCGACGCTGTGCGGTCGGAGGTCGCCGCCGCTTGCGTGTCCGCGTCGAGCACATGGATGCCGAAGCCGCTGCGGCCGGGTGCGAACTCATCTCGCAGGGTCAGCGCCGGAATCGCATAGTCGCCTGCGTTCTGCTTGCGGAACGCGATCGGCGCGGTACTGAACAGCGTGTCCAGGCGTTCGCCCAGCGCCGTGCTGGTCTGCGCGAAACGCGCCGCATCCATGCGTCCGCTGCGGTACACCACGAACGGCGGCAGCACCTCGAAGCCGGGGTAATGCAGGATGCCGTGCTGGATCGGGAACAGCAGGTCGTCGATGGGGCCGTTGATACCGCGCGGTGCGTAGTGCGATTCCCAGCCGCCGGCGGTGACGATCAGCATCGCGCGCTTGCCGGCCAGCGTGCCTTCGCCGTAGCGGTCGCCCCAGTGCTTGTCGGAGTGTTCGCCGACGCCGTAAGCGAAGCCGCAGGCATACACCCGGTCCACCCAGCCCTTGAGGATGGCCGGCATCGAGAACCACCACAGCGGGAACTGCAGCAGCAGCGCATCGGCCCAGCGCAGCTTGTCCTGCTCGGCGGCGATGTCCGCGCGCTGGCGGCCGCTGGCGAAGGCGCGCTGCGAGTCGCGCGAAGGATCGAAGCGCGCGTCCGCGGCGCCGTCCAGGCTGTCCTGCGCGTCGACGCTGGTTTTCCAGTCCATTGCATACAGGTCCGACACCTGCACGCGATGGCCGGCGGCCTGCAGGCGTTGGACCGCCACCTGCTTGAGGGCGCCATTGAGCGAGGCGGGTTCGGGATGGGCATAGACCAGCAGCACGTTCATGCGGGTTCTCGATGAGGGAAGGTCTCCACGCTAGGCCGCGCTTCGCTATAGTGGAAATGAATTGCCTTGATAGTCGCTATTGCCATGGTTGATCTGCGGCGCCTGGACCTCAATCTGCTGCTGACCCTGGACACGCTGCTCGACACGCACAACGTGACCCGCGCGGCGGCGCGGCTGCATCTGTCGCAGCCGTCGGTCAGCGTGCACCTGGCCAAGCTGCGCGAGGCACTGGGCGATCCGCTGCTGCTGCCGGGGCCGCGCGGCATGCGCCCCACCGCACGCGCCGACGCGCTGCGCGTCCCGTTGCGCGAGGCCTTGCAGTCACTGCAGCAGGCGGTGGCACCGGACGCGCCGTTCGATCCGGCGCGCGCGCAGACGCTGTGGCGGGTGGTGGCCAGCGACTACGGCGCCTCCACCGTGCTGCTGCCGGCGATCGCCGCCTTGCGCCGGGTGGCGCCGGGCACTCAACTGGCGGTACTGCAGCTGTCGCCGCCGTTGATCGCGCAGCAGGCCGAACAGGGCCAGATCGACCTGGCCCTGCACACCGTCGCCGACGCGCCGCCCGGCCTGCGCCGGCGCACGCTGTTCGCCGAACACTACGTGCTGGTCGGTCGGGCCGGCCATCCGCGGTTGCGACGTCGACCGAGCCTGGCGCAGTTCTGCGCGCTCGAACACGTCATCGTCTCGCCCGATGGTGGCGGTTTCAGCGGCGTCACCGATGCCGCACTGCGCGCGCATGGCCTGCAGCGCCGGGTGGTGCTGTCGGTGCCGCACTTCCAGTTCGTGGTCTCCGCGCTCCAGCGCAGCGACCTGGTGGCGATGCTGCCCGAGCGCCTGGTGCGCGACCAGCCCGGCCTGCGGGTGTGCGCGCCGCCGCTGGAACTGCCCGGCTACGAGATGGCCATGCTCTGGCACGAGCGCGTGCACCGCGATCCGGCGCACCGCTGGTTGCGCGAGCACATTCTCGCGTCGATCTGATATCGCGCTGGGCGCGCTGCCGCCTCAGCGGCGCGTGGCCAGCACCCCGTCCAGCGCCAGTTGCGCGGCGAAGCCGGCCTTCTCCAGGCGCCTGGCCACCTCGCGCGGCACGTCGCGCCCGCTGGTGAGCTTGTTCGGGCTGCCGGTGTAGTGGAACAGCCGGCCGCCGCGGCGCAGCACCCGCGCGAGTTGGTCGTAGAAGGTTTGCGCGTAGAGTTCGCCGGCGATGCCGAAACGTGGCGGGTCGTGCAGGATCGCATCCATCGACGCGTCGGCGATGCCGCCGATGGCGGCGCCGACATCGCCATGGGTCAGCTGCAGGCGGCCCTCGCTGGCGGCCGGATCCGGCGACCACGGATTGAGCGTGCGCAGCCACAGCACGTCGGCGTTCTTCTCGAACGAGTGCAGGCATGCCACACCGGCCTCCAGCGCGCAGGCCGCGAAATAGCCGAGGCCGCCGCAGGTATCCAGCACCTGCTTGCCGCGCGGTTCCACCAGCGCCACCTTGCGCCGCGCGTCCTCGAACGGCGACAGCTGCGCGCTGGGCAGCATCTTGATGCCATCGATCTCGAAGGTCGGCGCGCCCCACTCGGTCGGCACCAGCTTGATCAACGCACCGCCGAAACGCGACACCGCGGCGAAGTCCTCGCCGTCCCAATAGTAGAGCGTGCGGTCCTTGAGCTTGCCCGGATAGGGATAGTCGTGTCCCTGCCACTGCCAGCCTTCAGCGCCAAGCAACGCCTGGCCTTGGCTGCGCTCCAGGTCGAGCGAGCCGGACCAGGTGGCGGCGCCGGCATCGCGCGCGGCAAGCAGCGCGACGGCGAGCGGACGGGTCAGCAGGGGGCCGGAATAGCGGGTCACGTGGGATCTGCCGGCGGCAAGGGCGCGGCACAGGGCTCGGATGCGGGAACGCATCGTAGCAACATCGGCGACGCCCA
>NZ_AQOI01000442.1:0-2149 GCF_000364665.1 Xanthomonas sp. SHU 199 | reverse complement strand
GTGCCGTCCTTGTGCAGGAACCGGCCGTCGCGGCTTGGACTCATCATGTCGATGTCCGAGCAGGTGATCACATCGTCCTGCGAGCGCGAACCGACTTCGAGATACACGGCGTCCGCATCGGACCGGTTGATCAGGTGGTGGCCGTCGCCCGAATTCTTCGCAAATGCCGCGCATTCGCCTGCGCGCAACAGGGTTTCGCCGTCGTCCTCGATCAACACGAGTTCCCCCTCGATCACGTAGACGAACTCGTCTTCCTCGCAATGCCAATGGCGCTGGGCCGACCATCCGCCGGGCGGCATGCGCGTCAGGTTCACGCCGAAGTCGCGCAGCCCGCCGGCATCGCCCAGGCGCTTGCGCGTGCGCTGTACGCACGGTGCGTCGAAGGGCGACGGATAGCCGGTGCCCAGGCGTTCGGGGATGGCGCTGAGGTCGAGCTTGGGCATCGTCGGTTACCTTTGTCGTGCGGACCAATCGGACGTGCAGTGTAGGCCCGTCGCGTGTGCCCGGTCGCAGGCGACGCAGGTCGCCGATGGCCTGCCGGGCGGCGCATTGATCTCGAAGGAGTGCAGGCGGCAATCCGCGGCGTGTCCGGTCGCGGCGGCAGCGCCACGACAAAAGAGGGATACTGACCATCCCCCCACGTACGCCGTCGCAGCGCCGCTGCCGGCCAGGATCGTCCATGCTCAAGGGTGTGCTGCTCGGTTTCGCCTGTTACGCCGCCTATTCGATCAGCGACGCCTTCGTGAAGGGGCTGGAGGGGTCGCTGCCGGCCTACGAGGTGGTGTTCTTCGGGGCGCTGCTGATGCTCGCCGCGCTGCCGTTCCTGAAGAAGCCGGGCGATCGCTGGCGCGAGGTGGTGGTGGCGCAGCGGCCCAGCATCTGGCTGTTGCGCGCGTTCACCGGCGCGGCCGGCAATCTGTCCGCGGTCACTGCGTTCCCCTTGCTGCCGATGGCCGAGGCGTTCGCGCTGATCTTCCTGATGCCGATCTTCGTCACCGTGCTGTCGGTGCTGCTGCTCAAGGAGGAGGTGCGCTGGCGGCGCTGGCTGGCGGTGATCGTCGGCTTCATCGGGGTGCTGGTGGTGCTGCGGCCGGGCTTCCGGCACCTGGGCCAGGGCCATGTCGCGGCGATCGTCTGCGGCTTGGTGGGGGCGGTGTCGGTGATCAGCCTGCGCATGGCCGGGCCCGGCGAGAAGCGCCTGACCCTGTACGGCGCCGGCGTGCTCGGCCCGTTGCTGATGGGCGGCCTGCTGATGCTGCCGACCTTCGTCTGGCCGACCTGGCAGCAATGGATCCTGTTGGCCGGCTACGGCCTGCTCGCCGGCCTGGCCGCGATCTTCATGATGTACGCCTCGCGGTCGGCGCCGATCAGCGCGGTGGCGCCGACCCAGTACAGCCAGATGCTGTGGGCGATCGGCTTCGGCTACTGGCTGTTCCACGATCACCTGGACTGGCCGATGGCGGTAGGCATCGCGCTGATCCTGGGCGCCGGGCTGTTCACCCTGGTGCGCGAGGAGAAGGTCACGCGGTGGTGGCGGCGCACCAAGCTGGTGTGAGCGCGGCCGCCTGAGGCGATCTCGGTCGCCGCACCGGCGCCGATCAGGAAATCGCCGATACGGCCGCGCACGCAGCGCGGCGATGCTGCCCGTTCACGGACGAGGCAATGCAGGCGCCGTGGCCGCGAGGATGCTGCGGTCGCTGCGCCATCGGACTTTCCTTATCAAGATCGGAGAACGGCATGACGAACAATGCGATGGGGCAGTTGCTCGACGCCGCCGCCCATGCGGGCGCGGCGGGTGTGCGGGTGGTGGCAGGCGTGGTCGGCGCGGACGGTGCGGTCCGCAACGGCGCGGGGTACGCGGTGGCGCACGCCAGCACCGGGCATTACCTGGTGAGCTTCCAGCCGCCGTTCCAGGCGCTGGATGGCGTCTCGGTCACCCAGATCTATCCGGGCGACGGCAGCACCTGCGACAACGCGGTGATCATCCGCCTGGACGCGGGCCAGGTGCTGCTGAAGACCGGCGATGGCGGCGGCAACCAGTCCGATCGCGATTTCAGCTTCGTCGCGATCGGGCAGGGCGGCGCGCTGGCCTGAGTCGGCGGCGCTCGGCGTCCCGGCGGCCTGCGGCGTCGTCCGCGCCGCCGCGGGC
>NZ_AQOI01000441.1:0-346 GCF_000364665.1 Xanthomonas sp. SHU 199 | reverse complement strand
CGAGGCGTAGACGATGGACACGATGCCCAGCGGCAGACAGCAGAACAGCGTGGTCAGGATCGCCCAGACGAGGTTGTTGGACACTTGCGGTGCGGTGGTATTCATCCGTGTTACTCCGGTGGTTGGGTGGTGGAACGGGAAACGGTGGGGGTCAGTTGCCGGCCAGGCTGCCGATCGCCTCCAGCAGGATGGCCACGAAGATCCACACGACGACCAGGATCGGCGACGCGAGCGCCCACCAGCCGGCCTTGCGTGCGGCGGCGCGCGCGCCCTCGATGTCGCCGGCAGCGCGGCGGCCATCCACCTGCGCGGCGTAGACGATGGACACGATGCCCAGCGGCAGGCA
>NZ_AQOI01000440.1:0-4539 GCF_000364665.1 Xanthomonas sp. SHU 199 | reverse complement strand
CCATCCGCCGCTGCGGAAGGGAACCCGGTAAATCAAGAGCCGAAGCCAAGCAACGGCAACAGCAACAGCAACAGCAACAGCAACAGCACAGCAAGAGCGGTGTGACGGCGCTGGGTGCAGTTGAAAAGCGACTACATCAAGTGCGACATCGGGTGCTGACGCAATTTGCAGCACACCATCGCGCACTACTGCGCAGCGGCCTCCGCCGTCTTCACCTGCATGCCGGCACGCAAGGCCTCCGGCGGATCCAGCACCACCGTGTCGCCGGCGGACAGGCCGGACAGCACCTGGCGGTCGTCGCCCAGGGCGATGCCGGTCTTCAGCGCGCGCTGCTCGACCGTGTTGTCCTCCTTGACCGCGAACGCCACGTCCTGGCCGGCGTGCTTGACGATCGCCGCGCCCGGCACCCGCACGCCCTGCGGCGTGTGCTGCGCCTGCGGTTGCGGCGCCTCCAGGAAACTGACCCGCACGCCCATCTCCGGCACGATCCGCGCGTCCTTCTGCTTCAGCGCCACGCGCACCTTCACCGTCGCCTTGCCGCGGTCGGCGGAGGGAATGATCGCGATCACCTCGGCCGGGATCTTCCAGTCCGGATACGCGTTGAGCGTGGCCTCCACCGGCATGCCCGGCTTGACCCGGCCGATGTAGGACTCGCCCACCTCGACCTCGATCTCCAGCGAATCCATGTCGACGATGGTGCCGATGCCGGTGCGGGTGAAGCCGCCGCCGGCCGACAGCGGCGAGACGATCTCGCCCGGCTGCGCCGCCTTGGCGGTGACCACGCCGGAGAACGGCGCACGCACGATGGTGTTGTCCACGTTGAGATCGGAGATCGACAACTGGTTGCCGGCCACCGCCACGTTGCGTTGCGCGTTCTGCAACTGCGCACGCAGGGCATCGCGCTGCGCCACCGCCTGTTCGTACTGCGAGCGCGAGACCAGTTGCTGGCCGGCCAGGGTCTGCAGCCGCTGCGCGTCGGCATCGGCCTGGCGCACCTGCGCCTGCATGTTGGCGACCAGGCTGCGTGCCGCGTCCAGTTGCGAGGCCGACAGCACCCGTTGCGCGTTGGCGTCGATCGGATCCAGCGTCGCCATCACTTGGCCTTCCTCCACGCGCATGCCTTCCTCGATGCGTACCTCGCGGACCTTGCCGGTGATCTTGGCCGACACCGTGGCCATGCGCCGCGCCACCACATAGCCGCTGGCGTCCAGCACCGAGGCGCTGCTGCTGCCGGGGGCGATCGCCACCACCGCGGCGGTGCGCACCTCCAGCGGCTTGCTGCGGCCGAACAGCCACCAGCCGCCGGCGCCCAGGGCGAGCAGCACCACCAGCAGCACCACGGCGATCCACAGCCCGCGCCGCGACGGCGGCTCGCTCGGCGGCGCCTTGCGGTCGATACGGAGTTCCTTGAGCAGGTCGGAGGAAGTACTCATCGTGTCCTTGAACGAAACGGTCGGCGCGCTGCAGTGTGCGAGCCACCGGCCGCTGTGGGCATGGCCGGAAGTCACTTTCTGCGATGCGCTGTAGCGGGAGAACGCCGCCCCTCGGCGTGGATCGCAGCATGCGGCAATCGTGCGGGGGCTGCCAGTGACAGATGTCATCCACTGCAGCTGACGCGCCGCACTGGGCGGCGACTCCGCCGCGGCGCAGCCTAGGCACTCCCTGCCAGCACCGGAGTGTCCCATGCCCGATCACGATGCGTTGCCGCTGGCGCAGCTCAGCGGCGTCCACAAGCGCTACGGGACGCTGGTCGCGCTCGACGGCGTCGACCTGCAGCTGCGGCCCGGCCAGTTGCTGGCGCTGCTGGGCGCCAACGGCGCCGGCAAGAGCACCGCGGTGAGCCTGCTGCTCGGGCTGCAGACGCCCGACGCCGGCAGCGTGCGCCTGTGCGGGCAGGATCCGCGGGCGCTGGCCGCACGCCGCCAGGCCGGGGCGATGCTGCAGACCGCCGGGCTGCCGGACACCCTGCGCGTGGGCGAACTGCTGCTGCAGGCGCGCGGTTACTACCCGCAGCCGCGCAGCGTCGCCGACTGCGTGGCGCTGGCCGGGCTGGATGGCGTGATGGCACGCCGCTACGGCCAACTGTCCGGCGGCCAGCAGCGGCGCGTGCAGTTCGCGATGGCGATCTGCGGGCGGCCGCGGGTGCTGTTCCTGGACGAGCCCAGCACCGGCCTGGACATCGAGGCGCGGCAGGGCCTGTGGCGGGCGATCCGCGAGCTGGTCGCCGACGGCTGCGCGGTGCTGCTGACCACGCACTATCTGGAAGAGGCCGAGGCGCTGGCCGACCGGGTGGCGGTGTTGCAGCGCGGCACGCTGATCGCCGAGGGCAGCGTCGCCGAACTGCGTGCGCGCTTCGAGCAATGCACCATCCGCTGCCGCAGCGCGCTGCCGGCGGCGCAGGTGGCGCAGTGGCCACAGGTGCGCCGCGCCGAGAGCCGCGACGGGGTGCTGGAGCTGGTCGCCGAGCCGGCCGAGTCGGTGGTGGCGCGGCTGCTCGCCAGCGATCCGGCGCTGACGGCGCTGGAAGTGCGCCGTGCCGGCCTCGCCGACGCCTTTCTCGCCATCACCCGTGCGGAGGCCGCATGAATCCGATCGATCTGTCCGTTGCTTCCCCGGCCGCCGCCTGGTCGTTGCGCGACCAGAGCGCGCTGCTGCTGCGCGAGATCCGCTACGAGGTGCTGCGCTGGCTGCGCACGCCGTCGTTCGCCTTGCCCACGCTGCTGTTCCCGCCGTTGTTCTACCTGCTGTTCGGCGTGCTGCTCAATCATGGGCGCCACGACGCGGCGGTGTACCTGATGGCCAGCTACAGCGTGTTCGGGGTGATGGCGCCGGCCCTGTTCGGGTTCGGCGTCGGTCTGGCCCTGGACCGCGAGCGCGGCCTGCTCGCGCTGAAGCGGGCGATGCCGGTGCCGCCGCTGGCCCCGCTGCTGGCGCGCACCGCGCTGGCGATGGCCTTCGCGCTGGCGATCGGCGTCTTGCTGCAGGCGCTGGCCGCGCTGCTCGGCGGGGTGATGCTGACGCCGGCGCAGCGAATCGGGCTGCTGCTGGTGGACGTGCTGGGCACGCTGCCGTTCTGCGCGATCGGGCTGGCGCTGGGCGCCTATGCCGGCGGCAGCGGTGCGCCGGCGCTGGTCAACCTGATCTACCTGCCGATGGCGTTCCTGTCCGGGCTGTGGATCCCGCTGCAACTGCTGCCGGCGTGGCTGACCACGCTGGCGCCGCTGTGGCCGTCCTATCACCTGGGCCAGTTGGCGCTGCACGTGGTCGGGCAGGGCGACGGCCACGGCAGTGCCGGCCATGTCATCGCCCTGCTGGCGGTGACGGTGGTGTTCTACGCACTGGCGCAGCGGCGCCTGCGGCGCGGCTGATGGTGCGCTGTGCCGATCCCGGCGTCGCCGCGCGGTTTCGCGCGCCGGCGCCTTCGCTAAGCTATGCGCTGCGGCGGCCGTGCCGCCCTGGGAGCCCGACGTGATCGCCTTGCTGCACGCCTCGCCCGACTCGCTGATCGCCCGCCGCATCGGCTGGAGCTCGGCCAAGCCCAGCACCCACTGGTTCGTGTGGCTGTCGCTGGTGTGGTCGATCTGGCTGTTCGTCACTCCGCTGTACGAGCCGTACTACTTCCGCAACTGGTTCCCGCCGACGCTGGCCAGCTATCTGATGTTCCTGGCCTTGTACTACGTGGCCTACTACCGCCACCGGCGCTACCTGCCCTGGTGCGTGGCCGGCATGGCGGCGCTGGCGTTCGTGGTGCTGCCGTACAACCCCGGCGCGCAGTGCTACATCATCTATGCCTGCGCCTTCCTGGCGTTCTGCTTCGAGCCGAAGCGGGCGGTGGCGGCGATGCTGCTGGTGCTGGCCTCGTTCGCATTGGCCTGGACGATGCGCGGCTGGTCGCCGCTGTACATGGTCAGCGCGGTGGTGGTCGGCCTGTCGGTGGGGCTGATGAACATCAGCTTCGAGCGCCGTGCGCGCGGCGAGGCGCAGCTGCGCCTGAGCCACGAGGAAGTGCGGCGCCTGGCGGCGGTGGCCGAGCGCGAGCGCATCGGTCGCGACCTGCACGACCTGCTCGGCCACACCCTGTCGCTGGTGGCGCTGAAGTCGGACCTGGCCACGCGCCTGCTCGCCCATGACGCCGCCGCGGCGCAGCGCGAGATGGAGGAAGTGGGCCAGGTCGCACGCGAGGCGCTGAGCCAGGTGCGGCGTGCGGTCAGCGGCATCCGCGCGGCGCAGCTGGCGGCGGAGATCGCCTCGGCCAAGCTGCTGCTGGAATCGTCGGGGGTGACCTTCCGCTACCAGGTCGAGGCCTTGCCGCCGTGCCCGCAATTGGAGACGGTGTTCGCGCTGGTGCTGCGCGAGGCCGCCACCAACATCCAGCGCCACGCGCGTGCCAGCCACGCGCAGTTGCGGCTGTGGTGCGAGCGCGGCCAGGCCCTGCTGGAACTGCGCGACGACGGCCGCGGCGGCGCGCTGCAGCCGGGCACCGGGCTGAGCAGCATGCGCGAGCGGCTGGAGGCGGTGGGCGGCAGCCTGCGCATCGCC
>NZ_AQOI01000439.1:0-6409 GCF_000364665.1 Xanthomonas sp. SHU 199 | reverse complement strand
TAGCACGGCAGGCGTGGCCGGCCGGCGTGGCGCCCCGTACACTGCGCGGATGAATTACCGCCACGCCTTCCACGCCGGCAACCATGCCGATGTCCTCAAGCACATCGTGCTGCTGGCGCTGCTCGATGCGTTCAAGCGCAAGGACAGCCCGTTCTTCGTGCTCGATACCCACGCCGGGCGCGGCCGCTATCTGTTCGCGGCGAACGAGGCGCGCAAGACCGGCGAGGCCGCCGCCGGCGTGCTGCGGTTGATGGGCCAGCCGACCCTGCCCGACGTGGTGGAGCGCTACCTGCGCGCGGTGCAGGCCGACAATCCGGTCGGTGCCCTGGTCGCCTACCCTGGCTCGCCGCTGCTGGTGGCGCAGGCGCTGCGCGCGCAGGACCGGCTGGCCGCCTGCGAGCTGCAGACCGAGGAAGCCGCCGAACTCAAGGCGTTGTTCGCCCACGACCGCCGCGTGCAGGTGCATGCCGGCGACGGCTATGCGGCGATCAAAGCGTTCCTGCCGCCGAAGTCCGGGACCAACCGAATCGGCCGCGGGCTGGTGCTGATCGATCCGCCCTACGAAGCGCAGGACGCCGAGTACCCGCTGATCGTGGCCGCGCTGCGCGAAACGCTGAGCCGCTGGCCGCAGGCGGTGTGCGCGGTGTGGTATCCGATCAAGCAGCGGCGCAGCCTGCAGCCGTTCTTCCGCAAGGCCGCGGCGTTGCCGGTGGCATCGGCGCTGGTCGCCGAACTGCAGGTGCGCCCGGACGATTCGCCGTTGCGGCTCAACGGCAGCGGCATGCTGCTGCTCAACCCGCCCTGGCAGTTCGAGCAGACGCTGGCGCAGGCGCTGCCGCCGCTGAAGGCGCACCTGGGCGAAGCCGGTGCCAGCACGCGCCTGGAGTGGCTCAAGCGCGAGGCATGAGGTGCTCGGGGCGGCGCACGCGCGCGCTCAGAAGCAATCCCAGTTGTAGGCGATGCGGCTGAAATCGCCGCGCCGCAGGTCGTCCGGATCGATGAAGAAGTTGGCGACGCCGCTGTCGCCCCACATCATCTCCTCGTCGCTGTCCAACTGCAGCAGCAGGACCTGCTTGTCCTGCAGGGTACGCGGGTCCTGCTGGGTGAATTCCGGGTAGCCGCCGAGCTTGTTGCCGCCACGGCTCAGCGCATCGAACAGCGCGTCGTCCACCGCATCCTGCGACACCGCGTGGCGCTTGGCGTAGGCGGCGGCCACCTCTTCCAGCGGCCTGCCCAGCACCTGCTCGAAGCGCACATCGCTGCTGCCGATGGTTTCCTCGCCGGCGTCGAACCGCATCGCCCGCGGCCGCGCCGGATCGAACGGCAACGTGTCGGCCGCTGGCAACGGCACCTCGGCCTGCCGCGCCGACGCCTTCGGCTGCGGCCAGTACACCACGCGGAAATTGCGTTGTTCGCTCAGCGCGGCCAGGTCGCTGCGCGCACCACCGAAGTTGGCCCCATAGAAGTCGTCGTCGCCGCCGATGAAGAACTGCAGCATGCCCTGGCGCGGGTAGCCGGGCAGCGGCGGCATCCGGGCCAGATCGATCTGCGCCAGCAGCGCCAGCGGCTGGCCATCGGCCGCATGCGGATACGGCTTGTCACCGGTCCAGTAGGGGCGCCCGCCGACCTTGCTGGCCAGGCGATCGTCCTGCGCCATCGGCCGCAGTTGCAGTTGCACCACCGGCCGGCGCGTGGCCTGCAGCCGCGCCTGGTACGGGGCCAATGCCTGTGTCGCCAACTGCTCCGCATCGGCGACTGGAGCGGCGGTGGTAACGGTCGGCGTGTCGTGGTGCTGCACGCGCAGCAGCCACCTGCCACCGCCCACCAGCAGCCCCACCAGCAGCGTGGCCAGGCCCAGCCCGATCGCCGCAGAGACGGCCACGGCATGCGATGTCTTCATCGTCGCGCATTCCCTTGAACGAAGCGCCACTCTAGCAAGACCACCCGAACGGCACATCGGCAGGACGCTGCGTTCACGGGCGTAAGGTTTTGGTAATGCGAGAATCCAGGCTTCGTCGAGGATCATACGGCCATGGCTACCCGCAACCGCATGCCTCCGTGGCATGAAACCTTCACCCTGCCCAGTGGGCGCGAACTGCTGATCCGTCCGATCCGGCCGGAGGACAGCGCGCCGCTGCAAGGTGCCTTCGGCCTGCTCGGGCCGACCGAGATCCGCGAGCGCTTCCTGCATTCGACGCAGGAACTGACCGAGGACATGGCGCAACGCCTCACCCATCCCAATCCGAAGTCGGAACTGATCCTGGTCGCCGCCGAGCCGCTGCCGCCGGGCGAAGCCGTGGTCGGTGCGGTGGCGCGCGCCGCGATCAACCCGGGCACCCGCGAGGCGCAGTACGCGATCCTGGTCAGCAGTTTCGTTTCCGGCCAGGGCCTTGGCCGGCAATTGATGCGCAAGCTGGTCAAGTGGGCACGCCGCAAGTATCTGGACCGACTCTACGGCGATGTGCTCGAACGCAACGTGCCGATGCTGCAGTTGGCCGAGTCGCTGGGCTTCCAGCGCATGCCGCATCCGGACAATCCGGACCTGGTGCGGGTGGTGCTGGAACTGGGCAGCTGAAAACTCGGGACCCGGGACCCGGGACCCGGAAAAGCCAGAGCTCAGCAGGCAGCTTCAGCTCCTGCTCTTACGTGTCCCCGGCCCCGGGCCCCGGGTCCCGACCTTGCTAAACTAGTTGGTCCATGCCGCCCCTTCCCTTCCCCGTTCCGCCGCTGCCCAAGTCCGGCCAGCTCCGCGCGCACTGGCGCGCCCCCGCGTCCTCCACCGCCCTGGCCTGGCACATCGCCTGCGCCGCGTCCGCGCACCGCGGGCCGTTGCTGGTGGTCGCACGCGACAACCAGAGCGCGCATCAGCTCGAAGCCGACCTGCATAGCCTGCTCGGGGAGGATCCCAGCCTGCCGGTGGTGCCGTTCCCGGATTGGGAAACCCTGCCCTACGACCAGTTCAGTCCGCACCCGGACATCGTCAGCCAGCGCCTGGCCGCGCTGCACCGGCTGCCGACGCTGACCCAGGGCATCGTGGTGGTGCCGGTGCAGACGCTGATGCAGCGGGTGGCGCCGCTGCGCTACATCGTCGGCGGCAGTTTCGACCTGCGCGTGGGCCAGCGCCTGGACCTGGACGCGGAGAAGCGGCGACTGGAAAGCGCGGGATACCGCAACGTGCCGCAGGTGATGGACCCGGGCGACTTCGCCGTGCGCGGCGGCCTGCTCGACGTGTACCCGATGGGCACCGACGCGCCGCTGCGGATCGAACTGCTGGACGAGGACATCGATTCGATCCGCGCCTTCGACCCGGAATCGCAGCGCTCGCTGGACCATGTGCAGGCGGTGCGCATGCTGCCCGGGCGCGAAGTGCCGATGGACGACGTCAGCGTGGAGCGGGTGTTGACCGCGCTGCGCGAGCGCTTCGACGTGGACACTCGCCGCAGCGCGCTGTACCAGGACCTGAAGGCCGGGCTGGCGCCGTCGGGCATCGAGTACTACCTGCCGCTGTTCTTCCAGGACACCCGCAGCAGCGGCGCACGCGAGGCCACCGCCACCCTGTTCGATTACCTGGGCGAGCACGTGCTGCCGCTGATCGCCCCGGGCGTGGGCGCCGCGGCCGATGCGTTCTGGGCGCAGACCCAGGCCCGCTACGAGCAGCGCCGCCACGACGTGGAGCGCCCGCTGCTGGCGCCGGAGGAGCTGTACCAGGCGCCGGACGCGCTGCGCGAGCGCCTCAACGGGCTGCCGCGCATCGACGTGTGGGCCGCCGACCACCCGCGCATCGACGAGGCACAGGCGCTGGGCGACCAGCCGCTGCCGCCGCTGCCGGTGGCGGCCAAGGACGCCGCGCCGGGCGCGGCGCTGAAGAGCTTCCTCGATCACTACCCGGGCCGGGTGCTGATCGCCGCCGATTCGCCCGGCCGCCGCGAGGCGCTACTGGAAGTATTGGCGGCCGCGGAGTTGAAGCCGGAGGTGCTGCCGAATTTCGCGGCATTTGTTCCTTCTCCCACCGGGAGAAGGTGGCGCGAAGCGCCGGATGAGGGTGCGGCGTCTGCGCGGTCGGGAACGAAGAAGGCGGGTGCTAAGGCGGGTGCTTCGGCAAGTTCCACGGTTGCGCAGACGAACTCCACTAGCGGTCGGACCCTCACCCCAACCCCTCTCCCGGAGGGAGAGGGGCTTTCTGCTGCACGTTTCGCTATCGCGGTTGCGCCGCTCGACGACGGCTTCGCGCTGGAGGAGCCGCGGATCGCGGTGCTGACCGAGCGCCAGTTGTTCCCCGAGCGTGCCAGCCAGCCGCGGCGCAGCCGGCGCGTGGGGCGCGAGCCGGAAGCGATCATCCGCGACCTCGGCGAGCTGTCCGAAGGCGCGCCGATCGTGCACGAGGACCACGGCGTCGGCCGCTACCGCGGGCTGATCGTGCTCGATGCCGGCGGCATGCCCGGCGAGTTCCTGGAAATCGAATACGCCAAGGGCGACCGGTTGTACGTGCCGGTCGCGCAGTTGCACCTGATCAGCCGCTACTCCGGCGCCTCGGCCGAGACCGCGCCGCTGCATTCGCTGGGCGGCGAACAATGGACCAAGGCCAAGCGCAAGGCCGCCGAGAAGGTGCGCGACGTGGCCGCGGAGCTGCTGGAGATCCAGGCGCGCCGGCAGGCCCGTGCCGGGCTGGCGCTGCAGGTGGACCGGGCGATGTACGAGCCCTTCGCCGCCGGCTTCCCGTTCGAGGAAACCCCCGACCAGCTGGCCGCGATCGACGCCACCTTGCGCGACCTGGCCAGCAGCCAGCCGATGGACCGCGTGGTCTGCGGCGACGTCGGCTTCGGCAAGACCGAGGTCGCGGTGCGCGCGGCCTTCGCCGCGGCCAGCGCCGGCAAGCAGGTGGCGGTGCTGGTGCCGACCACGCTGCTGGCCGAACAGCACTACCGCAACTTCCGCGACCGCTTCGCCGACTACCCGCTCAAGGTCGAGGTGCTGTCGCGCTTCAAGAGCAGCAAGGAGATCAAGGCCGAGTTGGAGAAGGTCGCCGCCGGCAGCATCGACGTGATCGTCGGCACCCATCGCCTGCTGCAGCCGGACGTGAAGTTCAAGGACCTGGGCATGGTCATCGTCGACGAGGAGCAGCGCTTCGGCGTGCGCCAGAAGGAAGCGCTGAAGGCGCTGCGCGCCAACGTGCACCTGCTGACCCTCACCGCCACGCCGATCCCGCGTACCTTGAACATGGCCATGGCCGGACTGCGCGACCTGTCGATCATCGCCACGCCGCCGCCGAACCGGCTGGCGGTGCAGACCTTCGTCACCCAGTGGGACAACGCCCTGTTGCGCGAAGCCTTCCAGCGCGAACTGGCGCGCGGCGGCCAGCTGTACTTCCTGCACAACGACGTGGAGAGCATCGGCCGCATGCAGCGCGAGCTGAGCGAACTGGTGCCGGAGGCGCGCATCGGCATCGCCCACGGGCAGATGCCCGAGCGCGAGCTGGAAAAGGTGATGCTGGATTTCCAGAAGCAGCGCTTCAACGTGCTGCTGTCGACCACGATCATCGAATCGGGCATCGACATCCCCAACGCCAACACCATCGTCATCAACCGCGCCGACCGCTTCGGCCTGGCGCAGCTGCACCAGTTGCGCGGCCGCGTCGGCCGTTCGCACCATCGCGCCTACGCCTACCTGCTGGTACCGGACCGGCGCAGCATCACCCCCGATGCGCAGAAGCGGCTGGACGCGATCGCCTCGATGGACGAACTGGGCGCCGGCTTCACCCTGGCCACCCACGATCTGGAGATCCGCGGCGCCGGCGAACTGCTGGGCGAGGACCAGAGCGGGCAGATGGCCGAGGTTGGCTTCAGCCTGTACACCGAACTGCTGGAACGCGCGGTGCGCAGCATCCGTCAGGGCAAGCTGCCGGACCTGGATGCCGGCGAGGAAGCGCGCGGCGCCGAGGTGGAACTGCACGTGCCCGCGCTGATCCCGGACGACTACCTGCCCGACGTGCATACCCGCCTGACCCTGTACAAGCGTATCTCCAGCGCCCGCGACAGCGATGGCCTGCGCGAACTGCAGGTGGAGATGATCGACCGCTTCGGCCTGCTGCCGGATCCGGTGAAGCACCTGTTCGCGATCGCCGAACTGAAGCTGCAGGCCAACGTGCTGGGCATCCGCAAGCTGGAACTGGGCGAGCACGGCGGGCGCCTGGTGTTCGAGGCCAAGCCCAACGTGGATCCGATGACCATCATCCAGATGATCCAGAAGCAGCCCAAGCTGTATGCGATGGATGGCCCGGACAAGCTGAAGCTCAAGCTGCCGCTGCCGGAAGCGGCCGACCGCTTCAATGCCGCGCGCGGCCTGCTGACCGCGCTGTCGCCACGCTGAGCGACGCGGGCGCGTCCGCCCGCGCCGGCCCCCGCACGCGGCC
>NZ_AQOI01000438.1:0-8403 GCF_000364665.1 Xanthomonas sp. SHU 199 | reverse complement strand
CAACTACCGCCACCGCCGCCCCAGCCACCGCCGAAGCCGCCGCCACCCCAGCCGCCCCAACCGCCGCCGCCGGCCGAACGGCCCGGTGCGATTCCGACGAACAGGCCCAGCAGCAGGCCGATCGCGCCGGTCAGCGCACCGACGAACAGCGACAGACTCAGCAGCAGGCCGACGCCGCCGCCGACCACGCCGCTCAGCACGCCGCGCACCGGGCGCGACAGCCGCGCGAACAGCACCTGCGCGACCAGCGCCGCGAACAGGCCGGCGAAGAAACCGAATCCCAGGCCGCCGCCGCGCGAGGCCGAGGCGTGCGCGCTGACCGGCGCCGGCAACGCTTCGCCGTCGATCAGCTTGACCAGCATCGCGGTCGCTTCGGAAATCCCGCCGCTGTAGTCGCCGGCGCGGAAGCGCGGCACCAGGTACTCCTGGATGATGCGGTTGGCGGTGGCGTCGGGAATCGCGCCTTCCAGGCCATAGCCGGGCTGGATGCGCACGCGCCGGTCGTCCTTGGCCACCACCAGCAGGACGCCGTCGTCCACGCCCTTGCGGCCGAGCTTCCACTGGTCGAACACGCGCTGGGTGTATTGCTCGATGCTCTCGGGCGCGGTGCTGGGCACCACCAGCACCTGCAGCTGGCTGCCCTTGCGCTGCTGCAACTGCACCGCCTGCCGGTCCAGCTCCAGGCGCTGGTTCGGCGTCAGCGTGCCGGTGGTGTCGACCACCGGCGCGTCCAGCGCCGGGATCGACGCCTCGGTCTGCGCCCAGGCCAGCCAGGGCAGCAACGCCAGCAGCACCACCAGCCAGACGCCGGCGAGCCGGCGGCAAGATGTGCAGCGAGCGGCGCCACGCGACGCCGCCGATGCGACAGCGCGCTCAGCCACCACGGATGCGGAACGCATGGTCACGCCGGCCCACGGCGGCGCTTAGTGCGCCGGCGCCGGCGCCGGCTGTTGCGGCTGCTGCGGCTGCTGCGGCACGGACGTGGGCTGGCCACCGAAGTTCACCGCCGGCGCCTCGGAAATCTGCGCTTCGTTCTCCACCGAGAAGTTGGGCTTCTCCTTGTAGCCGAACATCTTGGCGGTGAGCACCTGCGGGAAGGACAGGATGTAGGTGTTGTAGTCCTGTACCGCCTGGATGTAGCGGCCGCGCGCCACGGTGATGCGGTTCTCGGTGCCTTCCAGCTGCGCCTGCAGGTCGCGGAAGGCCTGGTCGGACTTGAGGTTCGGGTAGTTCTCGCTGACCACCAGCAACCGCGACAGCGCGCTGGACAACTGGCCCTGCGCCTGCTGGAACTGCTGCAGCGAGGCGGCATCGTCGGCATTGACCTGCACTTGGCCGACCCGGGCACGGGCGTTGGTCACGTCGGTCAGCACCTGCCGCTCCTGGTCGGCATAACCCTTGACCGTATTGACCAGGTTCGGCACGAGGTCGGCGCGGCGCTTGTACTGGTTCAGCACTTCCGACCAGCCGGCCTTGACCGCCTGGTCCTTCTGCTGGATCGCGTTGTAGCCGCAGCCGGACAGCAACACCGCCAGCGCGGCCAGGAACAGGGAGCGGGACAACAGGCGCATGCGAGGACTCCGGCAGATGACTGCGCGCAGCTTGCCACGCCGCCGGTGAAAACGCAGCCGACCTCAGCGGTGGCTCACCACTTGCCGGCGCCGGGCACCTGGTGCGCGGCGGCGCGGCGGCGCATCAGCAGGTTCAGCCACTCCACCAGCACCGAGAAGCCCATCGCCGCGTAGATGTAGGGCTTGGGCACGTGCACGTCCAGGCCATCCAGGATCAGCACCACGCCGATCATCAGGATGAAGGCCAGCGCCAGCATCTTCACCGTCGGGTTGGCGTCGATGAAGCGGCCCAGCGGGTTGGCCGCCAGCAGCATCACCGCCACCGCCAGCAGCACCGCGGCGATCATCACCGGGATGTGCTGGGCCATGCCCACCGCGGTGATCACCGAATCCAGCGAGAACACGATGTCGATCACCGCGATCTGCGCGATCACCATCCAGAACACGCCCGAGGCCTTGCTGGTGGTGGGGTCTTCGTCTTCGCCGCCGGTGATCAGCTCGCGGATCTCCATCGTGCCCTTCACCAGCAGGAACAGGCCGCCGACGATCAGCACCAGGTCGCGGATCGAGATGCCCATGCCGGCGACGCTGAACAGCTCGCCCTGCATGCGCGCCAGGAACGCCAGCGACACCAGCAGCGCGATGCGGGTCAGGCACGCCACCGCGATGCCGAACTTGCGCGCGGCCGGGCGCTGAGCTTCCGGCAGCTTGCCCACCGCGATGGAGATGAACACCAGGTTGTCGATGCCCAGCACGATCTCCAACGCACTCAGCGTCAACAGCGTCAGCCAGGTGTTGGGGTCGGCGAGAAACTCGAGGGCCATGGCGTCGGATCCTTTAACGAAAGAAGAAACGGGCGGCGATCACAGCAAGCGCGGCAGCAGGATCAGGCCCCAGCACAGCACCACGTTGGCCAGCATCACGAAGACCGCGGCCGAGCCCATGTCCTTGGCGCGGCCGGCCAGTTCGTGATGCTCGGGGCCGTAGCGCTCGATCACCGCTTCGATCGCCGAATTGAGCAGTTCCACCGCCAGCACCAGCAGCAGCGAGCCGATCATCAGCACCTGCTGCACGGGCCCCTGCCCCAGCCACAGCGCCAGCGGCGCCAGGATCAGGAACAGGCACACCTCCAGACGGAACGAGGACTCGTGCAGCCAGGCCGCGCGCAGCCCCTGCCACGACCAGCGTGCCGCCATCAGCATGCGGCGCGGTCCACGCGGCAGATGCCCGAACTGGTCGGCCACGGCTCAGCCCCGCCCCAAGGAACGGGGACGCGACGACGACGGCCGGAAGGAATCGGTCATGGGCAAGGCGCAGCGGGATAGGCGGCAATTTTGCCACAAGCCCCGCGGCACCGCCGGCATCGCCGCGGATTTGCCTGCATGTCGTGCCTGCGGCACCATCGCCGATCCCCTTGCTTCGAGGAGGCGTCATGCCCCGTTCGCCGCTGCGCGCACCGCTGCTCGCCCTGAGTCTGTTCAGTCTGTCCCTGCTTGGCCTGTCGCCGGCGCTGGCGCTCACCCCACCCCCGCCGCCCAGCGTGCCCGACCAGGTCTCCAATGCCGCCTGGGAAGAGGACATGGCGCGTTTCGCCAAGGACGACGCCGCGCATCCGGTCAAACCCGGTGGCGTGCTGTTCGTCGGCAGTTCCTCGATCCGCTTCTGGACCTCGCTGGCCAAGGATTTTCCGGGCGTGCAGACGCTCAACCGCGGCTTCGGCGGCTCGGAGATCCGCGACAGCACCTGGTATGCCGACCGCATCGTGGTGCCGTACAAGCCACGCCTGATCGTGTTCTACGCCGGCGACAACGACCTCAACAGCGGCCGCAGCCCGCAGCAGGTGCGCGACGACTTCGTGGCCTTCGTGACCCGCGTGCACCGCGACCTGCCCAAGACCCGCATCGTCTATCTGTCGATCAAGCCCAGCCCCTCGCGCGCGGCGCTGATGCCGAAGATGGCCGAGGCCAACGCGCTGATCCGCAAGGCCGCCGCAAGCCTGAAGCAGGTGCAGTTCGTCGACGTGTACACGCCGATGCTGGGTGCCGACGGGCAGCCGCGCGCCGAGCTGTTCGGACCGGACAAGTTGCACATGAACGCGGCCGGCTACGCGCTGTGGCGCGACACCCTGCGTCCGTACCTGAAGGATTGAACCGTGACGCGCCCGCGCCGCCGTGCGCGGGCGCTCACGTGACCGGCGGGAACCGCACGGTCGCAAGAATGCCGCCGCCCTCGGCGCTCTCCAGGGCCACCTGCCAACCGAAACGGTCGCACAGCCGGCGCACGATCGACAGGCCCAGCCCGGTGCCTTGCGGGCGCTCCGGCTCCGCGCGGAAGAACGGCTCGAAGGCATGCCGCAAAGCGTCCTCGGACATGCCGATGCCGGTGTCGCGGATGCGGATGCGGTCGGCCTCGACCTCGACCTCGATGCGCCCGGCGTCGGTGTAGCTGCAGGCATTGCGCAGCAGGTTGCTGACCACCACGTGCAGCACGCGTGGCGGCGCATGCAATGTCGCCGAGGCCAGCACGCGCACGCTCAGGGTCACCGGCTTGCCGATCAGCAGTTCGCGCGCGTTCTCGGCCTCGTACTCGACCACGTCGGCGATCTCGAAGAGTTCGCTCTGCGGCACCACGTCCGCTTCCCGCGCCAGGATGAGGAAGGCGTCGATCACCGCCTCCATGTCGCGGCCGGCGCGCTGGATGCGCTGCAGGCTGCGGTGCAGGCGCGGCGGCAGTTCTTGCTCGGTCATGGCGATGTCGGTGGCGACGCGGATCACCGTCAGCGGGGTGCGCAGCTCGTGGCTGGCATCGCGGGTGAAGTTGCGTTCGCGGGCGACGTGGTCGGTGACGCGCAGGGCCAGCGCATGCAGGGCGGCAGCCAGTTGCCGCGCCTCGCCCTGTACGTCGGCCGGCAGGTTTTCCGGGGCCAGTTCGGCGGCGGCTGGATGCCGCGGATCCCAACGCGAGACCCGCCGCGCCAGCCAGTTCATCGGCGACAGCAAGCGCCGCGACACCCGCCAGGTCAGCCAGGCCACCACCAGCACCGCGATCAGGGTGAGCAACGTCGGCACCACGCCGAACCAGAACGCCAGCCGCTGCGCCGGTGCGCGCAAAAACACCAGGTACAGGCGCCCGTTCTCGGTCTGGTCGACCAGCACCATCTCGCCGCCGGGGCGATCCTCATGCAGACCGGGCGCCAACCCGCGCAGGTCGGCAGGCACCGCCGCATCGGATTGCCCGGCCGGCACCAGATAACCGCGCAGGCTGTGGCTGTTGGGCGGCGGTTGCTGCGGCAGCTGCGCGCGCAGGCGCCAGTAGTAGCGCGCCTCCTGCTTCAGGATCGAGCCGACCAGCGAGTGCTGCACGATCGCGACCACCAGATAACTGGCAAGCGTGACCACACAGCCCGCAAACACGATGCGGGCGATCAGGGCGAGGCGAAGTTTGCGCGGCAACCCGTGCGGCATACGGCATCCGTGATCGTTGCCGCGATTATAGGAAGGCCGATCGTGAGCCTTTCGTGCAAGCGGCCCCGTTCACCGGGGCCGCTGCGGGGTCCACGATCGGGCGTTGCCTCAGCTCATCGGCTGGGCGATGTCGGCGATGCGGTAGCCGGCGCTCTGCACGGTGTGCAGCAACGGGCGGTCGAACGGCTTGTCGATGATCTTGCGCAGGTTGTACAGATGGCTGCGCAGGGTGTCCGAGTCCGGCAGGCCATTGCCCCAGATCTCGCGCTCGATCTCCTGGCGGGTGACCACGCGCGGCGATTCGCGCATCAGGATGGTCAGCAGGCGCAGGCCGATCGGCGACAACTGCAGTTCGGTGCCGGCGCGGGTGGCACGCATGCTCACCGGATCCAGCACCAGGTCGGCCACCTTCAGCACTTCCGAACCGACCTGGCGGCGCTCGCGGCGGATCAGTGCGCGCAGGCGTGCTTCCAGTTCCTGGATCGCGAACGGCTTGGTCAGGTAGTCGTCGGCGCCGAAGCCCAGGCCGGTGAGCTTGTCGTCGAGCGTGTCGCGCGCGGTCAGCATCAGCACCGGGGTCGACTTGCGCGCGTCGTTGCGCAGGCGGCGGCACACTTCGATGCCGTCCAGACGCGGCAGCATCAGGTCCAGCACCACCACGTCGTAGCTGTTCTCCGCCGCCAGGCGGTAGCCGTCCAGGCCGTCGCAGGCGTAATCCACTTCGAACCCGCGGCCTTCCAGGTACTCGCCGATCATCTCGGAAATATTGCGGTTGTCCTCCACGACCAGCACGAGCCCGGATGTTTCCTTGGTCTGACGCATAACGCTTCCTCAGTCTTCAGCTTTGTGAAACATGCCGGATGGGCGGTGGTGGTGGCGTGAAGGCCGCTTCATCTGCCTGAGCAACAAAAAAACTATCGCGCGATCAATGGCTTGAGCTGAGGCCAGACATTGTCCAGCACCTTGGGCTGGGCCGCCGCGGTGGGGTGCAGGCCATCGCCCTGCATCAGCGCCGGGTTCAGCGCCACGCCCTCCAGCAGGAACGGCAGCAGGCCGGTCCGGTACTGCTTCGCCAGGTCCGCGTAGACCGCGCGCAGGCGCTGGCGGTAGCCCGGGCCGTAGTTCGGCGGCACGTCGATGCCCAGCAACAGCACCTTCGCGCCGGCGTCACGGCTGAGCACGATCATCTTCTCCAGGTTGCCGCGCAGTTCGGCCGGGCTCAGCCCGCGCAACGCGTCGTTGCCGCCCAGTTCGATGACCACCACCGACGGCCGGTGCTTCTGCAGCAGCGCCGGCAGGCGGGTCAGCGCGCCGGAGGAGGTCTCGCCGCTGATGCTGGCATTGACCACCGCCGGTGGCGCCCGCATCTGTTGCTGCAGGCGCTTGTCCAGCAAGGCCACCCAGCCGGACTGCACCGGGATGTTGTGCGCCGCGCTGAGGCTGTCGCCGAGCACCAGCACCGGCCCCGTCGCACCTTTGGCACAGGCGATGGCGGGCAGCAGCACCCACCATGCCAGCAGCAGCCAGGCGCGGCGCATCCAGGCCCGCTTGCTTCTCGTCTCGTCGCCACGCATTGGAGATTCCCTCATCGACAGTCAGGCCCCCACGCTTCGCGCCAGCATCGCCATCGACGTACGCGATGTCGGCAAATCCGTCAGCGGACCGGAGGGTACGGTCCACATTCTCGACAAGGTCGGATTGACCATCGGTGAAGGCGACAGCGTCGCCATCGTCGGCGCCTCCGGCTCCGGCAAGACCACCCTGCTCGGCCTGCTGGCCGGCCTCGACCTGCCCACGCGCGGCGAAATCGTGCTGGCCGGGCAGTCGCTCAACGCATTGGGCGAGGAAGCGCGCGCCGCGCTGCGCGCGCGCGAGGTCGGCTTCGTGTTCCAGAGTTTCCATCTGCTGCCGTCGCTGACCGCGGCGGAAAACATCGCGCTGCCGCTGGAGTTGGCCGGACGCGAGGATCCGGCGCGGGTGCGCGAGGTGCTGGAAGCAGTCGGACTGAGCGCGCGGGCGCGGCACTACCCGCGGCAACTGTCCGGCGGCGAGCAGCAGCGCGTGGCGCTGGCGCGCGCGTTCGTGGCGCGGCCGCGGATCCTGTTCGCCGACGAGCCCACCGGCAGCCTCGACCAGGCCACCGGACAACAGATCAGCGACCTGCTGTTCGCGCTCAACGAAGGCAGCGACACCACCCTGGTGCTGGTCACCCACGACATGCGCCTGGCGCAGCGCTGCGAACACCGCTACCGGCTCGACGGCGGCCGCCTGCGCGGCGCCGACGCGGCGGATGCCGCATGAACGTACTGCGCCATGCCGCGCGCGCACTGCGCCGCGAGCTGTTCGCCGGCGATCTGCTGACCGTGTTCGCCGCGCTGGTGCTGGGCGTAGCGGTGATGACCGCGGTCGGCACCCTGGTCGACCGGGTGACCCTGGCGCTGACCGGCAGCGCCGCCGAGGTGATCGGCGGCGACCTCGGCGTCAGCGGGCGCCAGGACATTCCTGCCGCCTTCGCCGAGGAGGCGCAGCGGCGCGGCCTGCGCAGCACGCGCATGGTCAGTTTTCCCAGCGTGCTGTTCCATGGCGACGCCAGCCAGATGGCCAACATCAAGGCGGTGGGCGCGGGTTATCCGCTGCGCGGCGAGTTGCTGGTCGCGCGCGACACCGTCGGCGCCGGCAGCGAACGCGCCGGTCCGCCGCCGCGCGGCGAAGCCTATGCCGATCCGCGCCTGCTCGAAGCGCTGGGGCTGAAGCTCGGCGATGCGCTGGAGTTCGGCGCCGGCACGCTGCGCGTGACCCGGGTGCTGCGCGCCGAACCGGATGCCTCCGGCGAACTGATGCAGTTGTCGCCGCCGCTGCTGGTCAACCGCGCCGACGTCGATGCCGCCGGCCTGCTCGGCCCTGGCAGCCGCGCTTCCTATCGACTGATGTTCGCCGGCGCGCCCGGCGAGATCGCCGCCCTGCGCGAATGGCTGGCGCCACGCGCCAAGGCCTACCGCCTGGTCGGCATCGAGGACACCCAGCGCGGCGTGCGTGGCGCCTTCGACCGCGCCGGGCGCTTCCTGGCGCTGGCCGCGTTGCTGGCGGTGCTGCTGGCCGGCGTCGCCACCGCGCTGGCGGCCAACCGCTTCGCCCTGCGCCGCATCGACCAAGTCGCGGTCTTGCGTTGCCTGGGCGCGCGCCAACGCGACATCCTCGGTGCGCTGGCGGTGCAGTTGCTGCTGCTGGCGATCCCCGCCTGCGCACTCGGCGTGGGCCTGGGCATGCTGGCCCAGGTCGGCCTGGTCGAAGCGCTGGGCAGCCTGATTCCCGACCGCCTGCCGCTGCCGCAGGCGACCCCGGCCCTGGCCGGCGCCGGCATCGGCCTG
>NZ_AQOI01000437.1:0-1297 GCF_000364665.1 Xanthomonas sp. SHU 199 | reverse complement strand
TGCTCGGCTTCGGCCTGCCGCCGCTGCTGCGCCTGCGCGACGTCCCGCCGATGCGTGTGCTCAACCGCAGCTTCGCCGCGCTGCCGCCGACCTCGCTGCTGGTCTACGCCGCCGCGCTGGTCGCCACCGTGGTGCTGGCGGTCTACGCCACCGGCGACGGCGTGCTGGCGGCCTGGGTGCTGGGCGGCCTGACCCTGCTGGCGGCGCTGGCCGCAGCGGTCGGCGGCGTGCTGCTGGCGGTGCTGCGGCGACTGCAGGGACGGCTGCGCGGCCCTTGGAAACTGGGCCTGGCGGCGCTGACCCGGCGCCGCGCACTGAGCGTGGTGCAACTGGTGGGTCTGTCGCTGTCGCTGTGCGCCCTGCTGTTGCTGGCGGTGATCGGCCCCGGCCTGCTCGGGCAGTGGCGCGACCGGCTGCCGGCGGACACGCCGAACTACTTCCTGATGAACATCCAGCCCGATCAGGCCGAGCAGGTGCTCGGCACCTTGCGCACGCTCGGTGTCGCCGATGCGGAGGTCGAGCCGTTCAGCACCGGCAAGCTGGTGGCGATCAACGGCAAGCCGCCGCAGCGCCGCGAGCAGGGGCCGGAGGACGATGGCGATGGCAGCGACCGGCCGATCAACTTCTCCTGGCGGCACGAATTCCCCGCTGCCAACCGGCTGCTGTCCGGACGCTTCTGGGCCGCCGACAGCACCGCCGCCGAGGCCTCGGTGGAAGAAGGCTGGGCGCAGCGTTACGGGCTCAAGCTCGGCGACCGCATCACCCTGCTGCTCGGCGACCAGCAGCGCAGTTTCACCGTCTCCAATGTGCGCAAGGCCGACTGGGATTCGTTCCGGGTCAACTTCTTCCTACTGCTCAACGCCGGCGCGGTGCAGGACGCGCCGTACAACCTGATTTCCGCCTTCCATCTGCCGCGTGCCTCGGCCGCGCAGCTGAGCGGGCTCAGCCGCGCCTATCCGAACGTGTCGCTGCTGGACATCGACGCGATCCTGCAGCGGGTGCGCGAGGTCATCGACCGGGTCGCCCAGGCAGTGCAACTGGTGATGGGCTTCAGCCTGCTGGCCGGCGCACTGGTGCTG
Organism: Xanthomonas sp. SHU 199; assembly: GCF_000364665.1. Classification (NCBI taxonomy): domain Bacteria; kingdom Pseudomonadati; phylum Pseudomonadota; class Gammaproteobacteria; order Lysobacterales; family Lysobacteraceae; genus Xanthomonas; species Xanthomonas sp. SHU 199. Next base: position 218 of record NZ_AQOI01000437.1, on the reverse strand, counting down.
CTGGCCGCCCTGCAGGCCACTGCCGGCGAGCGCCGCTACGACAGCGCGGTGCTGCGCACCCTGGGCGCACGCCGTGGGCAGTTGCGCGGCGCGGTGCTGGTGGAGTTCGGCGCGCTCGGCCTGCTCGCCGCGATCCTCGCGGTCGGCGCGGCGGCGATCATCGGCGTGGTGGTGGCCAGGCAGGCCTTCGACCTCGCGCTGTCGCCGCCGTGGCCGGC
>NZ_AQOI01000436.1:0-3055 GCF_000364665.1 Xanthomonas sp. SHU 199 | reverse complement strand
ATGCGGCGAACGCCGCACGCGCTGCCGCCGCCGCGCAACTGGCGCAGGCGCAGCAGCCGGCCGACTACACCGTGGTGCGCGCGCCGTTTGCGGGCGTCATCAGCGCGCGTCAGGTGCAGCCGGGCGAGGCGGTGGCGGCCGAGCAGGCCTTGCTGTCGCTGTACGTGCCCGGCGCGCAGCGCATCGAGGTGCAGGTGCCGCAGTCGGATGCGGACGCGGTCCGCGCCGCGCGTCGCGTGCAGGTGCGGTTGGACGATGGACGCCTCCTGCAGATTCCGCAGGTGACGGTGTTCCCCACCGCCGATCCGCGCAGCCACAGCGTGACGGTGCGGGTGCCATTGCCGGCGCTGCAACCGGCCCCGGCACCCGGTACCACGGCCAAGGTCGAGGTGCCGCTGGCTGCCGGCGATGCCGCGGAGGCGGCGCCGTTGCGCATTCCGCTGTCGGCGCTGCTGCAACGGGGCGAACTCAGCGCGGCCTATGTGCTGGCCGACGGCCGGCTCAGCCTGCGGCAGCTGCGGATCGGCCAGCGCGATGCGCAGCGGGTGGAAGTGCTGGCGGGGTTGCGCGCGGGCGAGCGGGTGGCGCGCGATCCGGTCGCTGCCGGACAGGCGCTGGCGGCGCAGCGGCGCGCGCTGGCGGAGCGTTGAGATGGCGGCCGGTTTCGGGATGTCCGGCCGCCTGGCGGCATTCTTCCAGGCCAATCCGCTGACGCTGCTGCTGGCCCTGCTCGGCCTGCTGCTCGGCCTGGCGGCGGTGGCGATCACCCCGCGCGAGGAAGAACCGCAGATCGACGTGACCATGGCCAATGTGTTCGTGTCGCTGCCGGGTGCCGATGCACGCGAGGTCGAACAACTGCTGAGCACGCCGCTGGAACAGAAGCTCGACGAGATCGAGGGCATCAAGCACGTGTACTCGGTGAGCCGCCCCGGGCAGGCAGTGTTGACCGTCGAATTCCAGGTCGGGGTGCCGCGGCAAACCGCGCTGGTGCGCCTGTACAACCAGGTGTATTCCAATCTGGACGTGCTGCCGACGCGGATGGGCGCGAGCGCACCACTGATCAAGCCCAAGGGCATCGACGACGTGCCGGTGATGAGCGTGACCCTGTGGAGCGACGATCCGCAGCGCAGTGCCGCCGACCTGGGTGCGATCGCGCGCACGCTGGAAACGGAACTCAAGCGCATCCCCGGCACGCGCGATATCTACAGCATCGGCGCGCCGCCGCGGGTGGTCACGGTGACGCTGGATCCGGCGCGGCTGGCCGCCTACGACCTCACCGTGGCCGACCTCGGCCAGGCGCTGCAGGGGGCGAACGTGGTGCGTCCGCTCGGCGACCGCATCGGTGGCGACCGCATCGGTGGCGGCCGTGCGGTGCCGCTCAGCGCCGGGCGGTTCCTGGCCGATGCCGACGCCGTGCGCGAGCTGGTGATCGGCGTGCACGACGGCCGGCCGCTGCAGTTGCGTGATGTGGCACAGATCCAGGCCGGTGCCGACCTGCCCACGGCCTACGTGTGGTACGGCACGCCGCCCACGCGCGGCGGCCCGGCGCAGGGGCGCGCGCCGGCGGTGACCCTGGCCATCGCCAAGAAGCCGGGCAGCGACGCCTCGGCGCTCACCCGCGTGGTGAGCGCGCGCCTGCAGGCCTTGCGCGGCGAACTGCTGCCGCAGGGCGTGCATGCCGAGGTCACCCGCGACTACGGCGCCAGCGCGGCGGCCAAGGCCGCCAAGCTGATCCACAAGCTGGTGTTCGCCACCGCCTCGGTGGTGCTGCTGGTGCTGTTCGCGCTGGGCTGGCGCGAGGCCATCGTGGTCGGCAGCGCGGTGGTGCTGACCCTGGCGCTGACGCTGTTCGCCTCATGGGCGATGGGCTTCACCCTCAATCGCGTGTCGCTGTTCGCGCTGATCTTCTCCATCGGCATCCTGGTCGACGACGCCATCGTGGTGGTGGAGAACATCCACCGCCATCTGCGCGCCGGCGGCAAGACCTTGCGTGAGGCGATTCCGCCGGCGGTGGACGAGGTCGGCGGCCCGACCATCCTCGCCACCTTCACCGTGATCGCGGCGCTGATGCCGATGGCCTTCGTCAGCGGCCTGATGGGGCCGTACATGCGGCCGATCCCGATCAACGCCTCGGTCGGCATGCTGCTGTCGCTGGCGATCGCGCTGGTGGTGACGCCCTGGCTGGCGCTGAAGCTGCTGAAGCGGCATGTGCCGGCGCAAGCCGCGCAGGCACACGCGCGGGGCGACGCGCCACCGCGCCTGCAGCGCCTGTTCGGGCGCTTGCTGCACCCATTCCTGGATCCTGTCCGCGGCGCGCGCCGGCGCGGCTGGCTGTTCGCCGGCATCGCCGCCCTGCTGCTGGCCGCGGTCGGCCTGGTCGGGCTGCAGTGGGTGGTGCTGAAGATGCTGCCGTTCGACGACAAATCCGAGCTGCAGATCGTGGTCGACCTGCCCGAAGGCAGCACCGTGCAGGACACCGATGCGTTGCTGGGGGAGTTGGCCGGGGTACTCGACCGCACGTCCGAGGTGCACGACTACCAGGGCTATGCCGGGACCTCGGCGCCGGTCAACTTCAATGGCCTGGTGCGGCAGTACTTCCTGCGCAGCGGCAACAACGTCGGCGACCTGCAGGTGAACCTGGTCGACAAACACCAGCGCACGCGCCATAGCCATGCCATCGCCCGCGCGCTGCGTCCGCCGCTGGCGGCGATCGCACGCCAGCATGGCGCGTCGCTGAAGGTGGTGGAGGTGCCGCCGGGGCCGCCGGTGCTGGCGCCGCTGGTGGCCGAGGTGTACGGGCCGGACTATCCGCGCAGCCGCCAGCTCGCCCTGGCGCTGGAGCGGCGCTTCCTGCGCACGCCGAACGTGGTCGATGTCGACACCAGCGTGGAGAGTGCGGCCACCCGCGAAACGCTGGTGGTCGACCGCGTGCGCGCCGCGCGCCTGGGCGTGAACCAGGCCGCCATCGCCGATGCCCTGGCCACGGCGGTGCAGGGTCTGGACGTCACTTGGCTGCACGATGGCACGTCCAAGGTGGCGCAGCCGGTGCGGCTGC
>NZ_AQOI01000435.1:0-796 GCF_000364665.1 Xanthomonas sp. SHU 199 | reverse complement strand
GTATCCGCCGCCGACCCCGGCCGCGGCCTCCACGGCGTAGCCCAGCGCGCGCAGCCGCTCCACGTCGCGGCGCAGGCTACGCCGGTCCACACCGAGCCGCGCGGCCAGCTCGGCGCCGGACCACAGCCGGCGGGTCTGCAGCAAGGCGATCAGGCGCAACAGACGGGCGGCGGCCGATGGCATGGGTGCACGCTATTGCGGACAGAATCTGTCCGCAATGGGGTCTAGGGTGTCCGCACCGACCAGCCAGGAGCCGCCCATGACCAGCGACCGCCACATCACCCTGTTCCACAACCCGCATTCGCGCTCGCGCGGCGTGCTGATCCTGCTCGAAGAGTTGGGCGCCGACTACGCCATCGAGCGCATCGACTTCGACCGGCAGGCGCAACTGGCGCCGAACTACCTGGCGATCAACCCGATGGGCAAGGTGCCGGCGATCGTCCACGCCGGCGCGGTGGTGACCGAACAGGGCGCGATCTACCCCTACCTGGCCGACCTGTATCCCGAGGCCGGGCTGGCACCACCGATCGGCGACCCGCTGCGCGGCCCCTACCTGCGCTGGCTGGCGTTCTACGGCGCCTGCTTCGAGCCGGCCCTGGTCGACCGCGCGCTCAAGCGCGAGCCGCCACCGCGGGCGATGTCGCCGTATGCCGATTGCGACACCGTGCTGGCGGTGGTGGACGCGCAACTGGCGCGCGGCGATTACCTGCTCGGCGCGCGTTGCAGCGCCGCCGACGTGCTGTGGGGCAGCGCGCTGGGCTGGATGCTGCAGTTCGGCCTGCTCGACCCGCCGGCG
>NZ_AQOI01000434.1:0-3943 GCF_000364665.1 Xanthomonas sp. SHU 199 | reverse complement strand
TGGGCGACCGCGGCGATGCAGGCCGCGGGCGCCGGCGGACTGCCGCGCGTGGGCGGCAGCGCGGCGGATCAGAAACGTGCGCGCAAGCCCACCGACCAGGTGCGGCCGTAGTCGGTGTAGCCGCCGAACAGGCGGTCGCCGACGTACTGGCGCTGCACCGCACCGGTGAGATTGATCGCGTTGACGAACACCGACAGGGTGTCGTTGACCTTCCAGGCCACGTTCGCGTCGAGGCTGCCGAACTTGTCGCTGTTGAGCGTGGCGACGTTGGCGGTGCCGACCGCGTTGACGATGTCGTCGCTCCAGCCATAGCTCACCCGCGCCATCAGCGGCCCCTTCTCGTAGAACAGCACCGCGTTGTAGGTGTTCTTGGCCACGCCTTCGAGGCTGTCGGTGAAGGTGCGGCTGCCGTCGCGATAGGTGGCCTCGCTGTCGGTCCAGGTGTAGTTGAGCTGCATGCCCAGCCCGTCCAGCGGCGCCGGCAGGCCGGCGAAGACCTGCTGGTAGGCGACTTCCACGCCCTTGACGCTGGCCTGGCTGCCGTTGGTCTTGGACGAGAGCAGGTAGGTCTGGCCCTGGTACTGCAGGTTCGACATCTGGGTCTGGATGAAGCGCGAGATGTCCTTGTAGAACACGCCGCCGGTCAGCGCCGAGGTGCCGTCGATGTACCACTCGAAGGTCAGGTCGTACTGCCAGGCCTCGAACGGGCGTAGCGACGGATTGCCGCCGCTGGCGGTGAGGATCTCGCCGCTGGAATTGAAGGTGAGCTTGGACGACAGGTCGGTGAGGTCGGGACGGGTGATGACCTTGGCCGCGGAACTGCGCAGCACCATGTCCTCGCGCACGTCCCAGGCCGCGTTGAACGAGGGCAGTGCGTTGCTGTAGCTGCGTTCGAAGTGCACCGGTTGCGCGCTGCCGTTGACGTCGGCATGGCCGTCGGTGGTCTGCTCGGTGCGCACCAGGCGCACGCCGAGGTTGCCGCGCAGCGCGCGGCCGGCCAGGTCGCCGCCGAAGTCGGCCATCGCATAGGCCGAGCCGATCTTCTCCTTCACCTCGTAGGAGTTCTGCAGGTCGGCGCTGTTCGGCGTGTTGACCAGGTCCGCGGCGGTCGGCCAGGTACCGAAGAAGCGCGATTCGATCGGCGCCAGCCACTGCCGGGGCAGGTTGCCGTTGGCGTCGGTCAGCATGTCGTCCACCGGCAGCGCGGTGAAGTTGCCGGCCGGGAAGCGCACCCCGGCGATGCTGGTCAGCAGCAGGTCGGCGCGATCGTAGGTGCGCGAGCGCTGCCGGTACTTGGCGCCGAACTTGAGCTCGCGAAAGAAGCCGTCGCCGAGCGCGCGCTTGGCGTCGAACTGCAGCGCGTCCTCCTTGTCGCGCGCATCGATCTCGCGCCACTCCAGGCGCCGGCCGGCCACGCTGGCCGGGTTGGTCGGGTCGAAGCCGTTGGTGAAGCGCCAGTCGGGCACGTCGTCGCCATCGGCCTGCGGCATGTCCACGCGCATCGACAGGTTGGTGCCGCTGCGCAGGCGCGTGCGCCGGATCGGATCGGAGTCGTAGCTGTGCGCCTGCGAGTGGAACGCCACCGCGCCCAGCGTCCACGCATCGCCGCTCCAGGTGCTGGACAGGCGCGCGCTGCGGTTGTCGTCGGTGATGCCGGATGTCTCGCGCGAGATCTGCACCTGGCCGTTGCGGTAGTCGAAGCCGGCGACGCCGCCGTGCGCCACGCGCAGGTTGCTGAGCTTGGCGAGGCTGTCGAAGCCCACGCCCAGGCTGTATTCGTCGTAGTGCACGGTCTGCTTGGCGTAGAGCAGGTCCAGGTTGGTTTCCCAGGCCGCGCTCGGTTTCCACTGCAGCGAGGCGGCGATGCCGGTGCGTTCGCGCTGCTCCAGTTCCAGCGTCGGGCGCAGGCCGGTGGGCACGTAGTTGGCGCCAGGCACGCCCGGCACGCCGTCGCGGTAGTAGTCCCAGCTCACTTCGTTGACCCGGTCCTGGCGCAGGCTGCGCTGCGCGTAGGCGCCGGACAGCAGCAGGCCGAAGGTGCCGTCGGCGTTGACCCAGTTGAACAGGCCGGACACGCGCGGGTCGTTGGCGTGGGTGCGCTGCGCCTGGCTCGACTCCAGCGACACGTTGGTGAGCGTTTTACCCAGTTCCAGCGGGCGGAAGGTGCGCACGTTGACGATGCCGCCGATCGCGCCTTCGTCCAGGTCCGCGGTGGGGCTCTTGATCACCTCCAGGCCGGCGACCAGTTCCGCCGGCAGGGTGTCGTAGCGGAACTGGCGGCCGGTCTGGCCGGAGGTACGTACGTTCTCGTTGACCGCCATGGTCTGGCCGTTGAGCGTGGTCACCTGGAAGTTGGGGCCGAGGCCGCGCACGCGCACGTACACGCCTTCGCCGCGGTCGCGCACGATCGACACGCCGGGCACGCGCTGCAGCGCTTCGGCCACGTTCTGCGCCGGCAGCTTGCCGATGTCCTCGGCGGCGATCACGTCGACCACGCTGTCGGCGTAGCGCTTCTCGCGCAGCGCGGCGCTGAGGCTGCCGGCGTAGCTGCCGAGCACTTGGATGCTGTCCAGTTGCTTGACCGGCGCATCCGCCGACGCCACCGGTGCCGGCGTCGGTGCGGCGGTCATCGCGGCCGGCGCGGTGCTGGCGGTCTCGGCCGGCGCGCTCGCTGCCTCGATCGTCACCGTGGTCGGGGTGAGGAAACGGTAGCGCAGGCCGGTGCCGTCGAGCAGTTGCTGCAGCGCCTGTTCTGGCGCCGCGCCAGCGCGGCTGCCATGGGTCTGCGGGTTGCCGGTGCTGCCGGCGGCATAGACGAACTGCAGGCCGGTCTGCCGCGACAGCGCATTGAGCGCGCGGGCCAGCGGCTGCGCGGGAATCGCCTCGACCGCGATGGGCGCGGTCTGCGCACCGGCGACGCCGGCGTGCAGGGCGAGGGCGATGGAAAGGAACAGGGTGCGGCGCATCGTCGGGTCCTGTGAGAGCGGGGGTGGTGGTGCGCGCGGCATCGCCCATGGGCGTTTGCCTGCGCTGTCCCCGGACTACGAGGCGCGACGACGAAGATCGGGCACCGTTTTTCGATGAATTTTCTGTGACACGTGCGTGGGGGTGCTGGCTTCGCGTGCGCGCGCGGATGCGTGCGTGCACGATGCATGTGACGCGCTGATGGCGTGCCGGCCGTCTGGTTTGAAGGATGCGTGCGTCGCGCAGTGCGCGCGACGCAGTTGCCGGGCTACTGCAGGCGCGCCTGTGTCGGCGTGCGGCTGCGCACGTGGATGCCGTCGGCGCTGGTGCGCACCTGCAATGTCGGCTGCGCATCCAGGAAGGCGCGCAACGCGGCGACGTCGTCGCCACGCAGGTTGCCGGTCAGTCGCATCGCCCCGGCATCGGCGTCGTCGATCAGCAGGCGGGTGCGGTTGAGTCGGTTGAAATCCTCGGCGACATTGGCCAGCGGTTCGTCGCGGAACACGATGCGGTGTTGCCACCACGCGTGCATCGCGGCGACGTCCTCGTTGCCCAGTTCGACCCGGCCATCGGCGGTGTCGATGCGCGCGCTCTGGCCGGCGCCGAGATCGGCCAGCATGGGTTGTTGCGGACGGTCCTGGCGCCACACGTGCACGCGTCCGGCCGAGACCTCGATGCGCGCCTGGTCGGGGTGCAGGGCGATGTCGAAGGTGGTGCCGATATCTTCCACGCGCAGGCCCCCGGCCTGCACCTGCAGCGGGCGCCGGTCGGCGGCGACCACGAAACTGGCCTGGCCCTGCAGCAATTGCAGCTTTCGGCCCCAGGGGGTCAGCGTAGCGCGTACCTGGGTCTGCGCATTGAGCCGCACCGTGCTGCCGTCGGCCAGTTGCACGCTGCGTTGTTCGCCGAGCGCGGTGCGGTAGGTCTGGCTGCGCGGCCAGGCCCAGCCGACCAGCACCGCCACCGCGCACACCGCGGC
>NZ_AQOI01000433.1:0-10001 GCF_000364665.1 Xanthomonas sp. SHU 199 | reverse complement strand
GCCGGCGTCACCGGCCGCGCGCGCGGGCGCACGGCCGCTGCCGGCCTGACGCCGGCAGTTCAAGGCGTGCGCGGACTCAGGCACCCTTGTCCAGATAGCGCTCGGCGTCCAGCGCGGCCATGCAGCCGAAGCCGGCCGAGGTGATCGCCTGGCGGTAGTGCTGGTCGGCGACGTCGCCGGCGGCGAACACGCCCGGCACCGAGGTCTCGGTGGCGGCGCCGCCGAGGCCGGAGCGGATCTCCAGGTAGCCGTTGTGCATCGCCAGTTGGCCGTCGAACAGCTGGGTGTTCGGGTGATGGCCGATGGCGACGAAGAAGCCGTGCGCCTCCAGGTCGCGGGTGCTGCCGTCCTGCACCGACTTGACCCGCACGCCGATGACGCCGGCCTCGTTGCCCAGCACCTCGTCCACCTGGTGGTGCCAGACGGTCTCGATCTTGCCGGCGGCGACCTTGGCAAACAGCTTGTCCTGCATGATCTTTTCCGCGCGCAGGGTGTCGCGGCGGTGCACCAGATAGACCTTGCGGGCGATGTTGGAGAGATACAGCGCCTCTTCCACGGCGGTATTGCCGCCGCCGACCACGACCACGTCCTGGTCCTTGTAGAAGAAGCCGTCGCAGGTGGCGCAGGCGGACACGCCGCGACCCTTGAACGCCTCTTCCGAGGGAATGCCCAGGTACTTGGCGGTGGCGCCGGTGGCGATGATCAACGCATCGCAGGTGTAGTCGCCACTGTCGCCGCTGAGCCGGAACGGGCGCTGCGACAGGTCGGCGGTGTGGATGTGGTCGAAGATCACCTCGGTCTCGAAGCGCTCGGCATGCGCCTGCATGCGCGCCATCAGGTCCGGGCCCATCAGGCCGTGCGGGTCGCCGGGCCAGTTGTCGACCTCGGTGGTGGTCATCAGCTGGCCGCCCTGCTGCAGGCCGGTGATCACCACCGGCTTGAGGTTGGCGCGCGCGGCGTAGACCGCGGCGGTCCAGCCGGCCGGGCCGGAACCCAGGATCAGCAGGCGGGAATGCTTGGCGGAATTGGTGGCAGAGGGGCTCATGTATACTCGCGAACAGGGTGAAATGGCGGCGGAAACGCGGCATTGCGCGGGTTCCGGCGAAGGCGCATAGAGTGGCGGCCGGCCTGGAACGAATCAAGCCGCGTGGCGGAAACGCTGCGGCCCGCGGCGACAGACTTCGGGTTTCGCGTGTCGTTGCCCGCCTCGATCGGGCGCTGCCAGCATCGGCCTGCGCAAGTCCGGACGATTCAGGTACCGCCTGCTGAAATGCAAGGGCGATTCGTTTATTATCAATCACTAACGATGCATTTCTAAGGTCTGGTCATAGCGTGGCGAAGCAGGTTCCGGAACGCGGCAAATCCCAGGGCGCCAATGCGGCGGCACGCAAGCAGGGCGCCGCGCCCAACCCACGCCGGCAGAAGCTGTGGCGCGATCTGGCGCTGATCGCGATCGCGCCGCTGCTGCTGTACCTGCTGGCCAGCCTGGCCACGTACTCGGCGACCGATCCGGGCTGGTCGCATACCGGCAGCGTGGTCGCGCCGGTGCACAACATGGGCGGCAAGTTCGGCGCCTGGATCGCCGACGTGCTGCTGCAGCTGTTCGGCTACGTGGCCTTCCTGCTGCCGGTGGTGATCGGCGCGATCTCCTGGATCGCGCTGTTCGGCATGGACCAGGACGGCGATGGCGAGGCCGACCTCGGCCCGGCGCTGCGCCTGGTCGGCATCGTCGGCTTCCTGATCGCCGCCACCGGGCTGCTGCACCTGCGCCTGTTCGCCGGCGACGTGGCCGGGGCCGGCGGCATTCTCGGCAAGCTGGTCGGCAATTCGCTGGGCGCCGGCTTCGGCGCGCTCGGCGCCAACCTGTTCGTGCTGGTGCTGTTGCTGGTGTCGGTGACCCTGGCCACCGGGCTGTCCTGGTTCGCGGTGATGGAGCGCATCGGCAAGGCGGTGATGACCCTGCCGGCGCTGGCCCGGCGCGGCACCCAGCAGGCCAACGAATGGCAGCAGACCCGCGCCATGCGCGAGGAACGCGAGGAAGTGCGCAAGGTCGACGCGGTGCAGCGCGCCAAGCGCGAGCCGGTCAAGATCGAGCCGCCGCCGGCGCCGGTGGTGGAGAAGAGCGAGCGGGCCAAGCGCGAGCAGCAGATCCCGCTGTTCCACGGCACCGGCAGCGACCCGTCCGGGGTGCCGCCGCTGGCCCTGCTGGACGACCCCAAGCCGCAGGCCAAGGGCTATTCCGAGGAGACACTGGAAACCCTGTCGCGGCAGATCGAGTTCAAGCTCAAGGATTTCCGCATCGAGGCGCAGGTGGTCGGCGCCTATCCGGGTCCGGTCATCACCCGCTTCGAGATCGAACCGGCGCCGGGCATCAAGGTCAGCCAGATCAGCTCGCTGGACAAGGACATCGCCCGCGGCCTGTCGGTGAAGTCGGTGCGCGTGGTCGACGTGATCCCGGGCAAGTCGGTGATCGGCCTGGAGATCCCCAACGTCAGCCGCGAGATGATCTATCTCAGCGAGCTGCTGCGCTCCAAGGAATACGACAAGTCGGCCAGCCCGCTGACCCTGGCGCTGGGCAAGGACATCGCCGGGCGCCCGACCGTGGCCGACCTGGCGCGCATGCCGCACCTGCTGGTCGCCGGCACCACCGGCTCGGGCAAGTCGGTGGCGGTCAACGCCATGGTGCTGAGCCTGCTGTACAAGGCCTCGGCCAAGGACCTGCGGATGCTGATGATCGACCCGAAGATGCTCGAACTGAGCGTCTACCAGGGCATCCCGCATCTGCTGGCGCCGGTGGTCACCGACATGAAGGAGGCCGCCAACGGCCTGCGCTGGTGCGTGGCGGAGATGGAGCGCCGCTACAAGTTGATGAGCGCGGTCGGCGTGCGCAACCTGGCCGGCTTCAACAAGAAGGTCAAGGACGCGCAGGACGCCGGGCAGCCGCTGATGGACCCGCTGTTCAAGCCCAATCCGGACCTGGCCGAGGCGCCGCGGCCGCTGGACACGCTGCCGTTCATCGTCATCTTCATCGACGAATTCGCCGACATGATGATGATCGTCGGCAAGAAGGTCGAAGAGCTGATCGCGCGCCTGGCGCAGAAGGCCCGTGCCGCCGGCATCCACCTGATCCTGGCCACCCAGCGCCCGTCGGTGGACGTGATCACCGGCCTGATCAAGGCCAATATCCCGACCCGCATCGCCTTCCAGGTCAGCTCCAAGATCGACTCGCGCACCATCCTCGATCAGTCCGGCGCCGAGACCCTGCTGGGCCATGGCGACATGCTGTACCTGCCGCCGGGCACGGCGATGCCGGACCGCGTGCACGGCGCCTTCGTCAGCGACGAGGAAGTGCACCGGGTGGTCGAGCACCTCAAGGCCAGCGGCCCGGCCGACTACATCGAGGGCGTGCTGGACGAAGTGCAGACCATGGGCGATGGTACCGTGATCGGCGCCACCGGCCTGCCGGAAGCCGGCGGCGGTGGCGGCGACGAATCCGACCCGCTGTACGACGAGGCCCTGCGCATCGTCACCGAGACCCGCCGCGCCTCGATCTCCGGCGTGCAGCGGCGGCTGAAGATCGGCTACAACCGCGCCGCGCGGCTGATCGAGGCGATGGAAGCCGCCGGCGTGGTCAGCCCGCCCGAACACAACGGCGACCGCAGCGTGCTGGCGCCGCCGCCGCCGAAGTGAGGCGCACCGCGCCGTCCGCTGGCTGTGGCCGGCGTCTGCCTGGCCTGGAGCCTGCGCGCACCGCGCGCTGGCTGTTCGGCGCGGCGCTGCTGGCGATGTCCGGACTCGCCGGCGCGCAACCGGCGCCGGCCGCGCATTCCAATGCCGACCAGACCGCGGGTGTGGCGACTGCCCCCGTGGTCAGCAACAACTACAGCTACGTGCGCTACCGCGCCGACTACGAGGTGCGCGAGGACGCCACCAGCGTCGAGACCGACGAGTACGAGCTGCTGCTCAAGACCAAGGCCGGCGTCGACCAGTTCAGCCAGGTGCGGCTGGGCTACAGCGAGAAGCTGGAGACGCTGGAGGTGCTGGCCGCCTACACGCTGACTCCGGACGGGCTGCGTCACGACGTGCCGGCCGACAAGATCTATACCCAGGAGAGCTATTCCAGCGCGACGGCGGCGATGTACGCCGACCGCAAGGTCAAGGTGGTGGTGTTCCCCAACCTGATGCCCGGCGCGCGCCTGGTGTACCGAGTGCGGCGCACCCAGAACGTGCCGTACTTCCCGGGCTATTTCAGCCTGTGGGAGACCTTCAGCGTGTTCTCCCAGTACGACGACGCCACGGTGACCCTGGTGGCGCCGCGGCGCCTGCAGATGCACCTGTATACGCGCGGCGTGCAGGGCAGCGATACGCCGACGATCGACGGCGAACAGGCCCGCTGGGAGTGGCGCTACAGCCGCCGCGAGCCGATGAAGAGCCAGAACTGGTCGGCGGCCACCTGGGAGTTCAGCCCGACCATCATGGCCAGCAGCTTCCGCCGCTGGTCGCAGATGGCCCAGGCCTACCAGCACAGCAGCGCCGCCGCCGCACAGGTCACGCCCAAGGTGCGCGCCCGCGCCGAGCAGATCACCGCCGGCATCGTCGATCGCCGCGCGCAGGCCGCGGCGCTGTACGAGTGGGTGGCGCGCAACATCCGCTACGTGGCGGTGTACCTGGGCAACGGCGGGCTGCAGCCGAACAGCGCCGACAGCATCCTCGACAACCACTACGGCGACTGCAAGGATCACACCGTGGTGCTGGAAGCGCTGCTGGCGGCCAAGGGCATCGCCAGTACGCCGGTGCTGATCGGCGCGCAGGGCGGGCCGACCCTGCCGGAGGTGCCGGTGCTGGGCCGCTTCAACCACGCCATCACCTATCTGCCCGAGTTCAAGCTGTACGTGGATTCGACCAGCCCATACGCGCGTTTCGGCCAGTTGCCTGCCGGCGATCTGGGCGCGCCGGTGCTGCACACGGCCGACGGCACCGTGGCGCGCACGCCGCCGGACGACGCCAAGCGCAACCGCTACCTGGCCGAGACCGACTACCGCTTCGACGCCGACGGCGGCGTCAGCGGCATCACCCGGCTGGATAGCGGCGACGTCGGCGAGGTCGGCCTGCGCACGATGTTCGTGCAGCTCAACGCGCAGAACCGCACCCGCATCGAGGAATCGATCGTCGCCGCGTCCGGCTTCGACGGCAGCGGCGAGTTGCTGCTGCAGGGCACGCCGCAGGACCTGAGCCGGCCGTTCGGCTACGCCTACCGCTTCCAGGCCCACGACTACGTCGACTTCGGCGTGGTCGGCGGCATGAGCCTGCCGTTGATGCCCGGCGCCGATTCGGTGCGCGGGGTCTACAGCACCGCCTCGGCCGAGCGCAACCTGACCCCGTTCTATTGCAACGACAACGCGCGCAGCGAAACCTACCGGCTCACCTTCCCGGACAGCGTGCCGATCATCGCGATTCCGGCCGACACGCATTTCCGCAACGCCGCCGGCGAGTACGCCGCGACCTGGGTGCGCGACGGGCAAACCGTGACCGCCACGCATACGCTGCACCGCCGCGCGATCCACGGCCCGGCGGCACTGTGCCAGCCGCAGGACTACGCCGCCTTCCGCGAGCTGTACCAGCAGGTGCGGCGCGGCTTCCGCGGCCAGATCCTGTACGGCGACCTCAGCCGGATGCAGACCGGGCCGTAGACCTGGCGCGGCCGGCCATCCTCTGATCGCCTATTCAGGCGCGGCGCGTCACACTTCCCACACTCCATCCGGAAACCCATCCGCATGCTTCGCACACTCCGCTACACCGTCCTCGCCACCGCGCTGCTGGCCGGCTCCGCCTTCGCCGGCGCCCGCGAGGACCTCACCGCCTTCACCCGCGGGCTGAAGGGCCTGGACGGCCAGTTCGCGCAGAAGGTCTACGACGGCAAGGGCACGCTGAAGGAAAGCTCCAGCGGCCGCGTCGCGCTGTCGGCGCCGCGCCTGTTCCGCTGGGAGTACCGCAAGCCCTATACCCAGCTGATCGTCGCCGACGGCAGCAAGGTCTGGGTCTACGACCCGGACCTGAAGCAGGCCACGGTGCGCGCGCAGGGCAGCGAGGAACAGAACAGCCCGCTGACCGCGCTGATCGATCCGGGCCGGCTCGACCGCCAGTACGACGTCAGCGAGGAGGCCGTGGCCCGCGACGGGCTGCAGTGGCTGACCATGACCCCGAAGGTGGACACCGAGGCCAGCTTCCAGATGGCCAAGCTCGGCTTCGACCGCAACGGCCTGGCGCGCATGGAAGTGGTCGATCCGGTCGGCCAGCGCACCGACATCAGCTTCAGCGACTGGAAGCGCAATCCGGCCTTCGCCACCGGCACCTTCCGCTACGTCCCGGACAAGGACGTGGACGTGGTCGGCGACCGCTGAGCCGGCGGCCGCCGCGCGCCGGGTCGGTGCGCGGCGGGTGTTCCGCTCAGTTGGGGCAGGTCTGCACTTCGATACTGACGTGGCCCAGCGTGGCCACGCCCTGCAGGCGTGCGTGGTAGAACTCCGCCGGCCGCGGCTTGTGCGTCACCAGCGACACGATCGCCGCGTGCTGGCCGGGGCCGACCCGCCACACGTGCAGGTCGGCGATGCGCTCGTCGTCCTGCTGCAGGCGGTCGCGGATCTGCGCCTGCAGCGCCGCCGGCGCCGAGGCGTCGAGCAGCACCGCGCCGGTGTCGCGCAGCAGCGCCAGCGACCAGCGGGCGATGACGATGGCGCCGACGATGCCCATCAACGCATCGGTCCAGGTCCAGCCCAGGTACTTGGCCAGCAACAGGGCGACGATCGCCATCACCGAGGTCAGCGCGTCGGCCAGCACGTGCATGTAGGCCGAGCGCAGGTTGTGATCGGCGTGCGCGTGGCGGTCGTGGCTGTGCGCGGGCGCGGCATGGGCGTGCGCGTGACCGTGGTGATCGTGAGGGCGGTGATGGTCGTGACCGTGCGCATGATCGTGGTCGTCATGCCGGTGCGCGGCGTGGGCATGGCCGTGATCGTGGTCGTGATGATCGCCGTGTCCGTGTCCATGATCGTGATGGTGGTCGGCGCCCAGCATCCAGGCGCTGAGCAGGTTCACCAGCAGGCCCAGCGCCGCGATCCACAGCGCCTCGTCGTAGGCGATATGGACCGGCTGCGCCAGGCGCAGTGCCGACTCCACGCCGATGCCCAGGGCGATCAGCGCCAGGATGAGCGCGCTGGAGAAGCCCGCCAGGTCGCCGACCTTGCCGGTGCCGAAGCTGAAGCGCGGGTTGTGCCGGTGCCGGCGCGCGAACCAGTAGGCGAAGCCGGCCAGCGACAGCGCGCCGGCATGGGTGGCCATGTGCAGGCCATCGGCCAGCAGCGCCATCGAGCCGGTCCACCAGCCAGCGACGATCTCCACGAGCATCATCGCGGCGGTCAGCGCCACCACCGACCAGGTGCGGCGTGCATTGCGCTCGTGGCGGGTGCCGAGGAAGTCGTGCTGATGGGTAAAGGCGTCCAGGGTGTCGTGGTGGCTCATGGCGGGGTCGGCCGGGCAGGGAGGCGCCGCGATTCTAGCGCTGGCGTCGGTGCCACGCAGGATTGCGGCAAGGCGTCCACGGGCCGCGGCGATAGAATGGGCAGATGGCCAAACGCAGACCCTTCGCTTCCGATACCCCCGACCTGTTGAGCGTCGACCGCGAGGCCATGCGCCCGCTGGCCGAGCGCATGCGCCCGCGCACGCTCGACGAGATGGTCGGGCAGAAGCGCCTGCTGGCGCCGACCAGTGCGCTGCGCCGCGCGGTCGCGTCCGGCCGGGTGCATTCGATGATCCTGTGGGGGCCGCCGGGCTGCGGCAAGACCACCCTGGCGCTGCTGCTGGCGCAGTACGCCGAGGCCGAGTTCAAGGCGATCTCGGCGGTGCTGTCCGGCCTGCCGGAGGTGCGGCTGGTGCTGGCCGAGGCCGCGCAGCGTTTCGCCGATGGCCGCCGCACCGTGCTGTTCGTCGACGAGGTGCATCGCTTCAACAAGGCGCAGCAGGACGCGTTCCTGCCGCATATCGAACGCGGCACCATCCTGTTCGTCGGCGCCACCACCGAGAATCCCTCGTTCGAGCTGAATTCGGCGCTGCTGTCGCGCTGCCGCGTGCACGTGCTGGAGGCGGTGTCGCCGCAGGACATCGCCGAGGCGCTGCAGCGGGCGCTGCACGATCCCGAACGCGGGCTCGGCGCCGAGCCGTTGCGGGTGTCCGATGCGGCGCTGCTGGAGATCGCCGGCGCCGCCGACGGCGACGTGCGGCGCGCGCTGACCCTGTTGGAAATCGCCGCCGAACTGGCCCAGGACGAGGGCGGCGAGATCACCGCGCAGACCCTGCAGCAGGTGCTGGCCGACCGCACCCGCCGCTTCGACAAGGGCGGCGAGCAGTTCTACGACCAGATCTCGGCGTTGCACAAGTCGGTGCGCAGCTCCAATCCGGACGCGGCGCTGTATTGGCTCACGCGCATGCTCGATGGCGGCTGCGACCCGTCCTACCTGGCACGGCGGCTGACCCGCATGGCGATCGAGGACATCGGCCTGGCCGATCCGCGCGCGCAGTCGATGGCGCTGGAAGCCTGGGATATCTACGAGCGCCTGGGCAGCCCCGAAGGCGAACTGGCCTTCGCGCAACTGGTGCTGTACCTGGCCAGCACCGCCAAGTCCAACGCCGGCTACGCCGCGTTCAACCAGGCCAAGGCCGAGGTGCGCGAGACCGGCACCCAGGAGGTGCCGCTGCATCTGCGCAACGCGCCGACCAAGCTGATGAAGACCCTGGGTTACGGTGCGGATTACCAGTACGACCACGATGCCGAAGGCGGCATCGCCCTGGACCAGACCGGCTTTCCCGATGCGATGGGCGAGCGCGTGTACTACCGGCCGGTGGAGCGCGGCCTGGAGATCAAGCTCAAGGACAAGCTCGACCGCCTGCGCGCCGCGCGCGAGCAGGCGCGGGCTGACAAGGCCGGGCGATCGGCGTCATAATCGGCGTACAGGAGATGGCATTCCTCCTCGAACCGCCCGCAGCATTGCGCGCTGATGATGCCTGCCCAACCCCCGCCGGGGTGGCAGGCGTGTGCCCCGGCATCGTCCTTGTGGAGAATCCGATGCCCGTTCCTTCTCGTTTTTGTGCTGCCGCTCCCGCGTTCGTCTCGCGGAGGCGCGCATGAACCTGACCCTGTGGTGGCAGCAATTGCTGCTGGCGATGGCCGGCGGTGCGGTCGGCTCCGGTCTGCGTTTCGCGGTGGGCAGTGCGTTGCTGCAGCGCTACGGCGCCGGCTTCCCGTGGGGCACGCTGGCGGTGAACCTGGCCGGCGCCTTCGTCGGCGGTTTCCTGCTGGTGTGGATCGAGGGCCGCGGCGCCAGCGCACCGTACTGGCGGGCGCTGCTGATCGTCGGCCTGGTCGGCGGGCTGACCACGTTCTCCTCGCTGATGATGGAAAGCATGGTGTTCGTGCGTAACGGCCGCCTCGGCATGGTGCCGCTGTACCTGGCGATCACCCTGGCGGCGGGGCTGGTGCTGGTGTTCGCCGGCGCGCGCACCGCGGCCGAACTGCGGGCACCGACGGTGACCGCCGACCGCTGAACAGCCGGGCGCGCGCTTATCCCAACAACGCGGCGCCCACGCCCAGCGGCGGCGCCAGCAACGCCAACGGCACGATCAGCCGCGGCCGGTACGGCAGCAGGCCCAGGGTCAGCAGCGCCGCGCTGGCGCTGAGCGAGCCCACCCACAGCACCGGGCCGATGCCCCAGCCCCGCGCGGCCACGCAGCAGGCGAACGCCGCGCCCAGCAGCAGCCAGCCGGCGGCCTGCAGTTGCCGCATCCGCGGCGCGGCGGCGCGGCGTGCGCCGTACAGGTCGAGCTGGTGCTTCTCCATGCCCAGGCACAGCGCGACGAAGCCGGAGAAGGCCAGGCACAGGCCGAGGACGGTCATGCGGCCTCCGTGGCCAGGACCGGCTTGCCGGATCCGCCGCGGTCGCGGGTGCGGCGTT
>NZ_AQOI01000432.1:0-4776 GCF_000364665.1 Xanthomonas sp. SHU 199 | reverse complement strand
CCCGCCGACAGCGGCGGTTGCCAGCGGTGCATGCGCCGCGCGGCCAGCGCCAGCGCGATACCGAGGAACAGGCAGACCAGGTCGAATCCGGCCAGCGCCCAGTCGCCGGCCAGCAGGCTCACCCCCAGGTGCGCATCGGTGGTGACGGCGTTGAGCAGCGGCAGCAGGCCGAACAGAGCCGCGCCCGCGTACAGTTGCCAGGCCCACATCGCGCGCTTCGGCCACACCTGCGCGGCGACCAGGGCCGCGGCCCAGGCCAGGAAGAACACCGCCGCTTCGCTTTCCGGGCGCGATTCCAGGTGCAGCGGCAGCAGCCGGTTGCCCCAGAAGTAGGCGGCGAAGGCGATCGGCAGCCCGGCCACGGTGCCGATGTTGAGCGCGTCGACCAGACGCAGGCCCATGCCGATGCGGCCGGCCTTGGCGTGCTTGGGCCGCTCCTTGACCGCCCACAGGACCGCGCCGCTGGCCACCATCAGGCAGCCGAGCAGGCCGCAGCCGAAGAACAGCCAGCGCAGCCAGGGACCGGCGAAGTGCGCCAGATGCAGGCCGTACAGGGTGCTGCGGGTTTCCGCGGCGGCGCCGAGTTCGCCGCTGCGGCCGAGGATCTGCCCGCTTGCCGCGTCCAGCAGCAGCGACGGTGTGCTGTAGCCCAACCGCTGGCCGTCGCCCTGGCGGATCTGGATCGCCGCGGCGGCGTCGCCGGCGTTGTACACGGTGAAGCCGGCGATCGGCGCCTGCGCGCCCCATTCGCGGCGGGCCACGTCCAGCA
This sequence comes from Xanthomonas sp. SHU 199, assembly GCF_000364665.1. Lineage (NCBI taxonomy): Bacteria > Pseudomonadati > Pseudomonadota > Gammaproteobacteria > Lysobacterales > Lysobacteraceae > Xanthomonas > Xanthomonas sp. SHU 199. The sequence continues at coordinate 4,007 of NZ_AQOI01000432.1, read as the reverse complement.
GTTGCGCGATCGGCAGCATATGGCCGGGCGTGCCGCTGGCCTCACGCAGGTTCTGCGGCTCCTGGAACGCCTCGGCGTAGAACGCCTGCTCGGCGTCAGGATAGGCGGTCTGGATGCCCCAGGGCAGGTACATCAGCATCAGCGTGACCAGCCCGGTGTAGGTGATCATCGCGTGGTAGGGCAGGGCCAGCACCGCGCTGGCGTTGTGGAAGTCCAGCCACGAGCGCTGGCCCTTGGCCGGGCGGAAGGTGAAGAAGTCCTTGAAGATCTTCTTATGGGTGATCACGCCGCTGATGATCGCCACCAGCATGAACATCGCGCAGAAGCCGACGATGTAGCGCGCCCACAGCGCTGGCATGTAGTGCAGGTCGAAGTGCAGGCGGTAGAAGAAGTCGCCGCCGCGGGTCTCGCGGGTCTCGCTGGCCTCGCCGCTGACCGGGTCGAGCAGGGCGTTGCCGAACAGTTCCTTGCGGCTCGGGCGGGTGCCGTCGGCCGGCGGCGGATTGCGCCAGAACAGGTCGGTGAACGGCGCGCGTGGGTTGGCCAGCGACACGAACCACTGCGGCGATCGTGGCGCCTCGCGCTGCAGCAGCGCCACCGCGCGGGCGGCGACCACGTCGGTACTCGGCTGCGCACGTGGCAGCTCCGGACGCATCCACTGACTGATCTCGTTGCGGAAATAGCTGGCGGTGCCGGCCATGAAGATCAGCAGCAGCACCCACGACACCAGCAGGCCGCTCCAGGTGTGCAGCCAGGCCATCGATTGGCGGAATCCCTGCTTCATGGCGCGTGCTGCTGCAGCCAGGCGATGGCCAGCGCCATCGGCGCCAGCAGCGCGGCGATACCCAGCCAGGCGCGCCCGGCGCTGCGCGCGGCGAACGCCCACAGCGCGGTGCAGGCGCAGACCAGGATGCCCAGCATCATGCCGCTCAACACCGCCTGCGCACGCACCGATGGCCAGAGCAATGGCAGCAGCACGGACGTGGCCGCGGCCAGCGCATAACCGCCGACGATCGCGGCCAGGGTCCGCGCCAGCACGCTCAGCCAGGGCGGCAGCCCGCGCGAGTCGGCGGTGGGCGGCGTGGAGAGTCGCGGCGGCGCTGGCGGAACTGGATGCATGGGGGCCCGTCGGGAGAGGCACCGGCTTGGCGACAGGGCTAGGCGGAGCGGGATGGCAGCGAGGCGGTCAGTTCGTTAATGATACGCATTCCTATTTTCGGCGCAATGTGCAGGTGGATCGGCACTGCGGCGTCTGCAGGGCAAGCCCGGCTCGGTCGGTGGCATCGGGGGCGGGACTCCTCCACCATCGGTCCTGCCATCGGACTGCCTGGGGACGTCATGAAGATTCTGGTCGTCGACGACTACCGCACGATGCGGCGCGTCGTCCGCATGCTGTTGGGCCAACTCGGCTATGACGACGTCGTCGAGGCAGTTGACGGCGAGGCGACGCTGGCCGCGATGCGGTCGGAGAAGATCGGCCTGGTCATTTCCGACTGGAACATGGCGCCGATGACCGGGCTGGAGCTGCTGCGGGCGGTTCGCAGCGACGCGAAGCTGAAAAGCACGCCGTTCCTGATGACGGTCACCGAGGGGCGCAGCGACAAGGTGATCGAGATCCGCGAAGCCGGTGTCAGCGGTTACATCGTCAAGCCGTTCAATGCGGACATGCTGAAGGAGAAGATCGCGTCCGCGCTGTGAGTGGACCACCGAGCGCAGGTGCGATCTGGTGGTCGCGTCAGTGTGGCGTGGCGGTCGCCGCGCCTGTTTTTGCGACCATCGCCTCGGCGGCGGCGATCTTCTGCGTCACCGCCTCGCGCAGTGGCGACGCGGCAGGCAGCAGGGTCGACAAGTGGCGCCAGTCGCCGGCCGCATCGGCATAGCGCTGCTGCTGGAAGGCGGCGATGCCGTGCATCCACAGCGCCCGCTGGTTGTCCGGCTGCTGCGCCAGCACCCGGTCGAGCATGGCGCGTGCGGCGCTGCCCACCGTGAGATCGGCGCGTTGCGCCATGTCGGTCTCGGCCCAGCCGAGCAGGGCCTCGACGTTGTCCGGGGCGACCCGCAGCGCCTGCGCATAGGCCTGCTGCGCTTCGTGCGGGTGCTGCGCCTGTTGCGCATCCCAGGCCTGCTGCAGCCAGCCTTGCAGCAGTTGCGCGGTCTGGTCCGGCGCGGGCGGCGGCAGCGGTTGCAGCGGGACGCCGGACAGAGCAGCGGGTGTGCCGATGCGCCAGTACAGGCCGGCGCCCAGCAACGGCAGCAGCAGCGCAAGCAGCAGCGCGACGCCGCGTTGCCGACCTGCGTCGGAACGCTGGACGAGCAACGGGCGCAACACCGCGAACAGGGCGATGCCTAGCATCGCGGCGGCGGCGAGCAGAAAGCCGGGCGTCACCAGGCGTCCTCCGCTTCCGTCGTGACGGCGCCAAGGGCGCGGCGGCGTTGCCGCAGCGTCGCCAGCACCATCGCGGCACCACCCAGCAGCAACAGCGCCGGCCCGAACCACAGCAGCCAGGTGCCCGGCGCCAGCGGCGGGTCGTACAGCACGAAGGCCGAATAGCGATCGACCATGTACTGCTTGATCTGCGCATCGCTGCGCCCGGCCTGCAGTTGCGCGAACACCTGGTGGCGCAGGTCGCGCGCCAGCGTCGCGTCGGAGTCGGCCAGGTTCTCGTTCTGGCACACCAGGCAGCGCAACTGCGCGGTCAGGTGCTGGAAGCGCTGTTCCTGCGCGCGGTCCTTGAACGGGAGTGGGTCCACTGCCTGGGCGAAGGCCGGCACTGCACCGCCCAATAGCAACAGCAGCACCAACAGCCGCCACCAGGGCGTGCGCCTGCGCGTCCGTGCGACCAGCACGCTCATCGACGTGCTCCCTTGAGCGCGGCAATCGCCGGACGCAGTTCGTCTGCCAGCACCTGCGCCGTCAGTACGCCGACGTGCTTGTAGCGGACCACGCCGTCGGCACCGATCAGGAAGGTCTCAGGCGCGCCGTACACACCCAGGTCGATCGCCTGCTGGCCATCGGCGTCCACCAGCACCAGCGCATACGGATTGCCGCGCTGCGCCAGCCAGTCGGCGGTGTCGTGCGGCGCGTCGCGGTAGGCGTAGCCGACCAGGGGCACACCCAGTTGCCGGGCCTGCGCCATCAGCAGCGGATGCTCCTCGCTGCAGGCCATGCACCAGCTGCCGAACACGTTGAGCAGATACGGGCGGCCGCGCAGTTCCTGGCTGCCGCTGCGCAGGTCCGGGCGGTCCAGGCGCGGCAACGCGAATGCCGGCACCGGCTTGCCCAGCAGCGGCGAAGGGACCTCGCGCGGGTCGTGGCTGCGGCTCCACCACAGGCCGAATCCGAACAACGCGGCCAGCAGCACGAACGCGGCCAGCGGCAGCAGCCGGCTCATGGCGCGGCTCCGGCGAGCGCGGCCGGCGCGGTAGCGCTAGTCGCAGCCGGCTGCGCACGCAAGCGGCGCGCGCCGGCGCTGACGAAACCGCCGAGCATCATCAGCAGGCCGCCGGCCCAGATCCAGCGGATGAAGGGCTTGTCGTACAGGCGCAGGGTCCAGCCGTATTCGATGTGCTGGTCGTCGACCGGCTCGCCGAGCGCGACATACAGGTCGCGCAGCACGCCGGCGTCGATCGCCGCCTCGGTCTGGATCCGCTCGCTGCTGTACAGACGCTTCTGCGGATGCAGCACCGCCACCACGGCGCCGTCGCGCAGCACGCTCACCGTACCTTGTTCGGCCTTCCAGTTGGGGCCATCGATCAACTGCACGCCATCGAAGCGAAAGCTGTGCGCGCCGACCTGCGCGCTCTGGCCGGGGTCCAGGCGCACGTCGCGTTCCACCGACAGGCTGTCCGACAGCAGCACGCCGGCCACGAACACCGCGACCCCGGCATGCGCGAGCAGCATGCCGGCCAGTTCGGCGGGGAAGCGGCGGCCACGCGGCGCGCTGCGCCAGCGGGTCAGCGCATACAGCGCGGTGCCGACGCCGACCCAGGCCGCGGCGGCGACGCCG
>NZ_AQOI01000431.1:0-934 GCF_000364665.1 Xanthomonas sp. SHU 199 | reverse complement strand
TGGTGGCGGCGACGATGCGCACGGCGTAGTCGATGACTTGCGGGTCGACGGCGATGGCCGCGGTGCCGGCCTGCATCGCCACCACGTCCTCGGCGCCGAGGACGCGCGGCACCTGCGACAGGTCGAAGTCGCCGGCGCTGCGGCCGCTGGTGACCGCGGCGACCATGCGCGCCTCGTCTTCCAGTTGCGGGTAGTCGATCAGGATCTTCAGCAGGAAGCGGTCCAGCTGCGCTTCCGGCAACGGGTAGGTGCCTTCCTGCTCGACCGGGTTCTGCGTTGCCAGGGCCAGGAACGGCGGCGCCAGCGGGAAGGCCGTGCCTTCGATGGTGACCTGGCCTTCCTGCATCACTTCGAGCAGCGCCGACTGGGTCTTGGCCGGGGCGCGGTTGATCTCGTCGGCCAGCAGCAGGTGGGTGAACACCGGGCCGCGGCGGATCTTGAAGCTCTCGGTCTTGGGGTCGTACACGGCGTGGCCGCTGACGTCGCTGGGCATCAGGTCCGGGGTGAACTGCACGCGTGCGTAGTTCAGTTCCAGGGCCTGCGCCAGCGCGCGCACCAGCAGGGTCTTGCCGAGGCCGGGCACGCCCTCGATCAGCACATGCCCGCCGGCCAGCAGCGCGATCAGGATCTGGTCCAGCACCTCCGGCTGGCCGATGAAGGCGTGGCCGACCGCGGCGCGGATCGCCTCGGCGCGTTCGATCAGGGCAGGGCCGGCGAGCGGCGCGACGGCGTCGGAGGAGGCGGTGGTCATAGCTGGTTTCTCATCTGGACGAGGAGGCGGATGCGCTCGCGCAAGGCGGCGGGTTGGTTGGGCGGCGGCGGTTGCAGCGCCTGTTCGACCTGCGCCACCGGCAGCTGCAGGCGTTCGGCGATGGCGGCGGCCTGGGCCGGGCCCTCCAGCGCGGCGGCGATCGGCGCGCGCCGGCGCAGCCGC
>NZ_AQOI01000430.1:0-2727 GCF_000364665.1 Xanthomonas sp. SHU 199 | reverse complement strand
GGGACCGGCGGCCAGCGCCGCGGCCGGGCTGCCGTGTTGCTCCAGCAGTCGTCGGCGTGGGGCGCTGGCGCCGCTGGCCAGCGACAGGCGCAGCAGGGCCGGGTCGGCGGGGGTGTGGGCAGGGGCGATGGCCGGACTGGACATGCGCCCAGCCTAGGCCGCAGACGCGGACGGCGCCCTCGGGCGCCGTCTGCAATCGCTGTAGGGGGAGTCCCCAGCCGCGGGTCAGCGCGCGTCCGGGTGCTTGACGTCGTAGCCGATCCGGGTCGGCTTGATGCCGTCCATCACCAGCGCGTAGCTGACCTTGTCGAAGGTGCGGAACACCATCGCGTGCGCGGCGTACTCGTCCGGCAGCGCCACGGTGCCGCTGCCGCCGGTGAAGCCGTCGTCGGCGCGGGAGGTATTGGGGTGACGCACGCGGTCGTTGACCCGGGTGCCGTGGCGCCACAGCGACACCACGGTGCCGTTGTCGATGCCTTCGCGGCGGCCGCCGGAAATGGCGATCACGTCGCGCGGGCCGGCCGCGCTGAACGCGTCGGCCACCGCCAGTACGCGCAGGCCGGTGGCCATCGCCTGCTCGGACGGCGGATGCGGCACGAACTGCAGGTCGTAGGGCTGCGCCTCGACCGGAATCAGGCGGTCGCCGGCGCGCACTTCGCGAGCGTTGTCCTGCAGCAGCAGGCCGGTGGCCTGGCGGCCGTCGGCGGACACGCGGGCGACGGTGCCGATGTTGACCTGGGCCAGTTCGTAGCCGAGGGTCTCGCGGCGCTTGTCCGGCGGCACGAAGGTCTGCCACAGGTTGCCGCTGCCGGGGATGCTGCGGCCTTCGGCGTTGAGGTCGTCGCTGAGCTTGGGCAGCAGGTAGCGCACGGTCGGACGGACCACGGCGTAGCGCTGCCCGGCCTGGGCCTGGCCGAGGCCGACCGCGTAGACCAGTTGCCCGTCGGTGGCGCGCAGGCGGTTGTCTTCGGTGCCGACCACGTAGGGCAGGTCGTCGATGCGGTCGACCACGCGCAGGTTCTTCAGGAACGGCTCCACCTGCGCCAGCGGGATCGCGTCGATCGGGGCGTCCTGGCGCGGGCCCGGCTTGACCTCGGCGTGCGCCACACGGTCCAGGTATGCCAGGCTCAGCACGTCGCCTGGGTAGATCAGGTGCGGGTTGTGCACCTGCGGATTGGCCTGCCAGATCTCCGGCCACAGCCAGGGCTTGCCGAGGAAACGCCCGGCGATGTCCCACAGCGTATCGCCCTTGCGCACCACGTAGGTGTCGGGGTGTTCGGCGGCCATGCTGGCGGAAGCAGCGTAGGTCGCCACGGTGAGCATCGCCACGGCGACGACCGTACGGAGTCGATTGAACATGAGCGCGGAGCCTGATTCCCCAACAGGTTGGCGCACTATAGTGCAGAACCCTGGTGCGGGCGCAAGCGCCGGGCGCAGAAACGGGTAGAATTCGCAGGCCTTGCCGAATTGTCCGGCGCCCCCATCTTGGGTACCGCTATGGCCCTGCTCCCCATTCTCGAATTCCCCGACCCGCGCCTGCGCACCAAGGCGGTGCCGGTCGACGCCGCCGAGGTCACCTCCGCGGCCTTCCAACGCCTGCTCGACGACATGTTCGAGACCATGTACGACGCGCCCGGCATCGGCCTGGCCGCCAGCCAGGTGGACGTGCACAAGCGCTTCATGGTCATCGACGTCAGCGAGGAGAAGAACGCCCCGCAGGTGTTCATCAATCCGCAGATCGTGCAGCGCGACGGCGAGCAGGTGTACCAGGAAGGCTGCCTGTCGGTCCCCGGCATCTACGCCGACGTGACCCGCGCCGACGCCATCACCGTGCGCTACCTGGACCGCCAGGGCCAGCCGCAGGAACTGAGCACCGACGGCCTGCTGGCGGTGTGCGTGCAGCACGAGATGGACCACCTCGACGGCAAGCTGTTCGTCGACTACCTGTCCCCGCTCAAGCGCGAAATGGTGCGCAAGAAGCTGGCCAAGGCGCGCAAGCACGTGGCGTGAGGCCGGCAACCGGGAATGGAGAAACGGGAATCGTAAGAGCGGTGCCCGAGCCATTTCCGGGTCCGCGCGCTTTTCCCATTCCCCATTCCCCATTCCCGGTTCCCAGCCTCCATGAAACTCGTCTTCGCCGGTACGCCGGACTTCGCCGTGCCGTCGTTGCGCGCGGCTGCGCAGCGCCATGAAGTGGTCGCGGTCTACACCCAGCCGGACCGCCCGGCCGGGCGCGGCCGCGGGCTGACCCCGTCGCCGGTCAAGCTGGAAGCAGTGGCGCGCGGCATCCCGGTGCTGCAGCCGCAGACGCTGCGCTCGCCGGAGACGCTGCAGGCGCTGCGCGCGCTGCAGCCGGACCTGATCGTGGTGGTGGCCTACGGGCTGATCCTGCCCAAGGCGGTGCTGGCGATCCCGACCCATGGTTGCTGGAACGTGCATGCCTCGCTGCTGCCGCGCTGGCGCGGCGCCGCGCCGATTCAGCGCGCGATCGAGGCCGGCGACAGCGAGACCGGGGTGTGCCTGATGCAGATGGAGGCGGGGCTGGATACCGGCCCGGTGCTGCTGTCGCAGCGCACCCCGATCGGCGCCGACGAGACCGGCGGCCAGTTGCACGATCGCCTGGCCGCGCTGGGCGCGCAGGTGCTGGCCGACGGCCTGGGCCTGCTGCGCGCCGGTCTGCGCCCGGTGCCGCAGCCGCAGCCGGAGGCCGGCGTCACCTATGCGCAC
>NZ_AQOI01000429.1:0-777 GCF_000364665.1 Xanthomonas sp. SHU 199 | reverse complement strand
GCGGCAGGTGCGCGCCTTCGATCCGTGGCCGGTCGCCGAGGCGGTGCTGGCGGGCGAGCGGGTGCGGGTGCACGGCGCGATCGCGCTGGACCTGGCCCACGGGCAACCGCCTGGCACGGTGCTGACCGCGTCCAGGCAGGGCATCGATATCGCCTGCGGCCAGGGCGCGCTGCGCCTGCGCGTGCTGCAGCGCGACGGAGGCAAGGCGATCACCGCCGCCGACTACCTCAACGCGCGGCGCGACCTGCCGGTCCTGGCGTAAGGCGTCGGCATGCCTGCGTACGCCGTGTCGGGCTTGGCAGGCGCGTCTGTAGCCGCGTCCACTGCTGCCCCGCGCCTGCGTGCCATCCGCGCGGGCGACAACTGTGCGGCATGCGCACGAAGCGGCGGCACGTCCCGGAGCGCACGCCGATGACCGCGACGCCCAACCCTGCGTGGCCGCCGGGCGTGGCCCCGCGGGTGCTTGCCGCCCGCGTGCTGACCGCGGTGATCGACCGCGGCCGCTCGCTCAAGGCCGAACTGGGCGCGGCGTTGCCGACGCTGCCGGATCCGCGCGACCGCGCGCTGGTGGAGGCGATCTGCTTCGCCGTGCTGCGCCGCCGACCGGCCTACGAGGCCGCGCTGCGCATGTGGCTGCAGAAGCAGTTGCCGCAGCGCGACGCCGAACTGCGCGGCCTGCTGCTGGCCGGCTTCGCCCAGCTCGATGCGCTGGGCCTGGCGCCGCATGCGGCGCTGTCGGCGACGGTGGAGGCGGCGCGCGCGCTGGATCGGCCGCGC
>NZ_AQOI01000428.1:0-1152 GCF_000364665.1 Xanthomonas sp. SHU 199 | reverse complement strand
GGGGTGACGGCAGCCTGCGCGCCCAGCGCATAGCCCTGGGCGAGGTCGGTCATCGCCAGCGCGGAGGCGGACAGGCCGATCCCGCCAAGCAGAACCGCACCGGCGAGGGCAGAGGACGGACGGGACGACGTGGACATGCGCAGGCTCCTGGCGATGGACGGGTGCCGGTCGGGGTGTCCGGCAGTGCGCCAAGCCTACCCGCTGCCGCACCGCGCTGCATGCGGCGGTGCGTGGCGACAAAAAAGGCTCCGTTGTGCACGGAGCCCGGGGACGCCAGCGGCGGCGGAACGGCGCATGGCCGGTCCGCACGCCGGGGATCAGATGCCGCTGGTGGAGCTGGTCTCGTCGCGCTTGTCGCGCGGCGGCAGCGGCTCGTCGCCGTGCACCAGGAACCACACGTTCTCGGCGATGTTGGTGGCGTGGTCGCCGATCCGCTCCAGGTTCTTGGCCATGAACAGCAGATGCGTGCACGGGGTGATGTTGCGCGGGTCTTCCATCATGTAGGTCAGCAGCTCGCGGAACAGCGCGGTGTACTGCGCATCGAGCTGCGCGTCGCCCTGGCGCACCAGCAGCGCGGCGTCGGCGTCGTTGTTCTGGTAGGCGGCCAGCGCCGCGCGCACCTGTTGGGCGGCGAGCTTGCCGAGCTGGCGCAGGCCCAGGGTCTGCGGCATCGGCGGGGACATGTTCAGCGCGATCGAGCGCTTGGCGACGTTGGCGGCGTAGTCGCCGATGCGTTCGACGTCGGCGGGAATGCGCAGGCCGGCCAGGATCTCGCGCAGGTCGCGCGCCATCGGTCCGCGCAGCGCCAGGCGCATGACGTCGTGGCTGATGGAGTGCTCGAGCGCGTCGATCGCTTCGTCGTTGACGACGATGCGCAGCGCGGCGTTGTCGTCGCGGCGTTCGACCACGTCCAGCGCCGCTTCCAACTGCGCCACCGCGGTTTCGCCCATGCGCACGATCTCGGCGGCGAGGCGATGCTGTTCTTCGTCGTAGCTCTTCACGATGTGCTCGTTGGGCTGAGTGTTCATGTCGTAGGTCCAATAGGTGCGTTGGTGTCGCCGCGGCCATGCCTGGCGGTGCGGTGCTGGCGTCGCCGGGCGCCCGCCCGTGGGGCGGCGGGCGCGGCCGCTGCGACGAGGCAGCGGCGGCCGC
>NZ_AQOI01000427.1:0-5590 GCF_000364665.1 Xanthomonas sp. SHU 199 | reverse complement strand
GTCGGGACTGAAGTCCCTCCCACAGTGCACCCGCCGGGCTCGACGCAAGCGCTTGTAGAGCGGCTTCAGCCGCAACCCGACGCAACGGGCGTGTCGCGGCTGAAGCCGCTGCTACGACAGCACCGTGGAACGCGCGGCGCGACGCCGCTAGTCCAGCGTCGCCAGGAATCCGCGCAGCGCGTCGGCAACGGTGTCGGCATGGCCGAGGAACGGGGCGTGGCCGCCGCCGGCGACGATCAGCGCGCGCGCGTTCGGCGCCAGCGCCGCGGCGGCCTCCATGCCTGCGGGTGGGACCAGGCGGTCGCGCTGGCCGCCGATCCACAGGCTGGGCATGCGCAGGCCGGGCAGGGCGCGGCGCAGATCGGTACGTTCCAGCAGGGTCAGGCCGTCCTGCAGCACGTGCGGGTCGGGCGCGCCGCGGGCGTCGAGCGCTTCGCGCAGGGTGCGCAGTTCGGCGCGCGCGTGCGCCGAACCGAGCGTATCCAGTGCCAGGAAGCGCTCGAGGGTGCCGCGATAGTCCTCGGCCAGATCGCGGCCGAACTGTTCGAACACCTGCGGCTCCACCGCGTGCGGCCAGTCGCTGCCGCGTACGAAGCGCGGCGTCGCCGCGAGCATCGCCAGCCCGCGCACTTGCGGTTGCGTGGCGGCGGCGTGCAGCGCGAACAGCCCGCCCAGCGACCAGCCCAGCCACACGGCCGGCGGCGTGGCCGCGGCGATTGCGCTGACCACGTGCGGCAATGCCAGCGGCGTGTCGTCGCCCCGGCTGTGGCCGTGCCCGGGCAGGTCCACCAGGTGCAGGCGGTACTGCGCCGACAAGCGCTCGACCAAGGGCGCGAAGATGCCGCCGTTCAACGCCCAGCCGTGCAGCAGGACCAGATCGGGGCCCTGCCCCAGGGTGTCGATATGCATCGTTGTCGTCGTTGCGAAAGAACAGGAAAGGCGGCTTCGGCCGTCGCGTCAGTGTGCCGCGCGCTGCGCCAGCACCTGCGGCAGCAGCAGGCGCCACTGTTGGCGCGGATAGTCGCGGGTGCGCCAGGCGGACACGCGATGCGCACCGCGGCGCTGCTGGATCGCCGCGCTCAGCCAGTCGCCGTCGATGCCCTGCCAGGCGCCGGCCGTGGTCAGCAGGTTCGGCGCCAGCCGCGGATGCACGTCCTCGCGCAGCATCTGCCACAGCGTATCGGTGGCGAACGGCGAGGCGGCGAGTACCGCGGCGATCTGCGCATGCCGCGCGTCGACCGCATCGTCCAGGTACAGCTCGGCCAGCGCGTCCCACACCGCGCGACGCGCGGCGAGGTCGGTTGCGCTCACGCCGGCACGCCGGGCGGATGCGCGGCCACGCGATCGCGCGCGAGCGCCAGGGCATCCAGCAGCGCCTGTACCTGCGCCGGCGTGTGCAGCGCCGACAGGGTCACCCGCAGCCGCGACTTGCCCTCCGGCACGGTCGGCGGGCGGATCGCCGAGACCAGGTAGCCGGCCTGTTCCAGCGCTGCCGACCACGCCAGTGCGGTGCGCTCCTCGCCGCACAGCAGCGGCTGGATCGGCGTGTCCGAGGCCATCAGTTCCAGGCCATGGCGACGCGCGCCGCCGCGGAACAGGGCGATCAGTTCGACCAGCCGCTCGCGCCGCCACTGGTCGCGCCGCGCCAGCTTGACCGCCGCCAGCGAGGCCGCGGCCTGCGCCGGCGGCAGCGCGGTGGTGTACAGATACGGCCGCGCGGTTTCGGCCAGATGCCGGATCAGCGTGGTATCGCCGACCACTGCGGCGCCGTAGCCGCCCAGTGCCTTGCCCAGGGTCACCAGTTGCAGCGGAACGTCGTCGACACCCAGCCCGGCCTCGGCGACGCTGCCGCGCCCCTGCGGGCCGACCACGCCGACGCCGTGCGCGTCGTCCACGTACAACAGCGCCTGTTGGGTGCGCGCCACCAGCGCCAGCGAGCGCAGCGGGGCGACGTCGCCGTCCATGCTGAACACGCCATCGGTGGCCAGCATCGCCGCGCCGTCGGCGGCGTGCTTGAGCTGGCGCATCGCGCCTTCGGCATCCAGGTGCGGGTAGCGGCGCAGGCGGCAGCCGGCCAGGCGGCTGGCGTCGAGCAGGCTGGCGTGGTTGAGCCGGTCTTGCACGCACACGTCCTCTTCCTCGCTCAGCAGCGCCTGCTGCACCGCCAGGTTGGCGATGAAGCCGCTGCCGAACAGCAGCGCCTGCGGATAGCCGAGCCAGTCGGCGATCTCGCGTTCCAGCGCCTCGTGCAGCGCGTGGTGGCCGCACACCAGGTGCGAGGCGGTGGCGCCGGCGCCCTCGCGCGCGGCGGCGTCCTGCAGGGCGGCGACCACTTCGAACTGCTGTGCCAGGCCCAGATAGTCGTTGCTGCAGAAGCCAGTCAGCCAGCGGCCGTCCACTTCCAGGCGCACGCCGTCGCGGCGGCCGACGCTGCGGCGCACGCGCAGGCGCCCCTGCGCTTCGCGCAAGGCGCGCGCGGACTGGATGCGGTCGTGCAGGTCGGGACGGGCCATGGGCGCGGGACGGGCATCTGGCGGGCTAGCGTAGCGCGTCCCCGGCCGAGCCGGGCGCCGCCGGCGATGGACGGCCGGATCGGCGGACGGACGCCCCAGGCTCAGACCAGCGCGGCGGCGATCGCCGGTGTGGGCTGGGCGGTGATGTCCGCGTGCACGGTGCCGGGATGGTCGTGCGCGTCGGCATCCACCATCACCTGCATCGGCCGCAGCCCCAGCCGCGCGAACAGCGCCTGGTCGCGCTCGGTGTCCGGGTTGCCGGTGGTCAGCAGCTTCTCGCCGTAGAAGATCGAGTTGGCGCCGGCGCAGAAGCACAGCGCCTGCAGTTCGTCGCTCATGCTCTCGCGCCCGGCCGACAGCCGCACCATCGCCCGCGGCATCGCGATGCGGGCGACGGCGATCGTGCGCACGAACTCGAACGGATCCAGCTCGACCGTGCCGTGCAGCGGGGTGCCGGCGACCTGCACCAGGCGGTTGATCGGCACCGAGTCCGGATGCACCGGCAGGTTGGCCAGCGCCTGCAGCAGGCCGGCGCGCTGGTCGCGCGACTCGCCCATGCCGACGATGCCGCCGCAGCAGGTCTTCAGGCCAGCGTCGCGCACGTGGGTCAGGGTGTCCAGGCGGTCCTGGTACTGGCGGGTGTGGATGATCGAGTTGTAGAAATCCGGCGCGGTGTCCAGATTGTGGTTGTAGTAGTCCAGCCCGGCCGCCTTCAGCGCCTGCGCCTGGGTGCCGTCGAGCATGCCCAGGGTGGCGCAGGTCTCCAGGCCCAGCGCCTTCACCTCGCGGATCATCTCCGCCACCTTCGGGATGTCGCGGTCCTTGGGCGAGCGCCAGGCCGCGCCCATGCAGAACCGCGAGGCGCCGGCCGCCTTGGCCTGGCGCGCCTTGTCCAGCACCGCCTCGGTGCTCATCAGCTTCTGCGCCTCCACGCCGGTGGCGTAGCGCTGCGCCTGCGGGCAGTACGCACAGTCTTCCGGGCAACCGCCGGTCTTCACCGACAGCAGCGTGGACACCTGCACCTGCGCCGGATCGAAGTGCTCGCGGTGCACGGCGGCCGCGCGGTGCAGCAGCTCCGGGAACGGCAGATCGAACAGGGCGAGCAATTCCTGGCGTTGCCAGTCGTGTCGGACGACAGCGGACATGGGGGTTTCCTGACGGTCAGCGGCTGGGAAAGCGGGCAGTCTGGTAAGCATGCAACGTCCTGTCAACTTCACGATGGCTGGTTTGGTTGACGGCGGTTGGCGCTGGCTGCAGCGCCGCCTGCTGCCGGAACGCTGCCTTGTGTGCGGGGAGCCCGGCGCGCCGGGCCTGGACCTGTGTGCCGCCTGTCGCGACGATGTGCCTTGGAATGCGGCGGCCTGCTGCCGCTGTGCACTGCCGCTACAGGCGCTGGATGCCGAGCAGGTCTGCGGCGCGTGCCAACGCCGGCCGCCGCCGCTGGAGCGGGTGGCCAGCGCCTGCGTGTACGCCGCGCCGGTCGATGGCCTGTTGCGCCGCTTCAAGTTCCATCAGGACCTGGCCGCCGGGCGCCTGCTCGCCGCGCTGCTGCAGACACGCTGCGCGGCCTTGCCGCGGCCGCAGGCGCTGCTGCCGGTGCCGCTGCATCCGGCCCGGCTGCGCCAGCGCGGCTACGACCAGGCGCTGGAACTGGCACGGCCACTGGCGCGCGCACTGGCACTGCCGCTGTGCCTGGAATTGCAGCGGGTGCGGGCGACCGCGGCGCAATCCGAACTGGATGCGCGCGCACGCCGGCGCAACCTGCGTGGTGCGTTCGCGGTGCCGGATTCGGCGTCGCTGCCGGCGCACGTGGCGCTGATCGACGACGTGATGACCACCGGCGCGACCCTCCACGCCGCGGCAAAGGCACTGCGCCGTGCCGGCGTCGAACGGGTCGATGCCTGGGTGGTGGCGCGGGTGCCGTGAGCGCTGCACCGGCTGTTCCTGCGCCGCGTGCGGACCCGTGGCTATCGCGTGGCCTGTGGCCAGGGCGTTGTTGCGCGCCGCCGAAGCGGGCTGCCGAACCGCGTCGGTGTCAGCCGGCGCGCAGTGCCAGCGCCGCGGCAATGCCGGCGAAGATCGCCAGGCCGACCCAGTTGTTGTGCAGGAAGGCGCGGAAGCACGCCGCGCGTTCGCGGTGCCGGGCCATGCGGAATTCGACGACGACCAGCAACGCCGCCACGCCCAGCCCGGCCCAGTACCACACGCCCAGGTCCGCGCGATGCCCGACGAAGGCGAGAGCGACGAACATCAGCGCGTACAGCACGCCCTGGATGACCAGGTCGAGTTCGCCGAACAGGATGGCGGTGGACTTGGAGCCGGCGCGCAGGTCGTCCTCGCGATCGACCATCGCATACCAGGTGTCGTAGGCGGTGGCCCACAGGATATTGACCGCGTACAGCAGCCAGCCCAGCGCCGGCACCTCGCCGCGCACCGCGGCGAAGGCCATCGGAATGCCCCAGCCGAAAGCCATGCCCAGGTAGACCTGCGGCAGGTAGGTGTAGCGCTTCAGGTAGGGATAGCTGGCGGCCAGGAACAGCCCGACCACGCTCAGGCCGATGGTCAGCGCGTTCATGGTCAGCACCAGCGCGAACGCCACCAGCATCAGCACCGCGAACACCGCCAGCGCTTCGCGGCCGCTGACCGCGCCGGTGGCCAGCGGCCGGCTGCGGGTGCGCTCGACCTGCGGGTCCAGCCAGCGGTCGGCGTAGTCGTTGATCACGCAGCCGGCCGAGCGGGTCAGCCACACCCCGGCGGTGAACACGAACAAGGTCCACAGCGGCGGTATCCCATCGGCGGCCAGCCACAGCGCCCACCAGGTCGGCCACAGCAGCAGCAGCACGCCGATCGGCCGGTCGCCGCGCAGCAGTTTCCAATACTGGCCCAGGCGCGCGCGCGGTGGCAGCGCGGCAGGCGTTTCGTAGCGTTCGTAACCCATCGCGCAAGGGTAGCAGCCGCGTGGTGCCGGCGGCGCGTCGCGGAGGTGGATGCGCCGTGTCCTGCGTTGGTTGGCCGAGCGCCGCAGGACGCGGACGGGCGCCAGGCGTCCCCGGCGAGGTGGCCGCCGTGCCGGCCGC
>NZ_AQOI01000426.1:0-644 GCF_000364665.1 Xanthomonas sp. SHU 199 | reverse complement strand
CTGAGTTAAGCCGCGCCGCAAAGCGGCGTCGGCTTGAACGAGTTGTTAGCTGCGTTCACGGTAGCCTGACCGACAGCCCCGAATTGGGTCCAGGCGGCAGGCCAAGCGCCGGCTCCACGCCGGACGATGTCCGAAGGTCCTGCAGCAAGGCATCGGGCTCAAGGTGCTTTCCAATGATTGCCTCGGACTCGGGACGAGGGTTTTCTGAGTGCCTGGCTCGATAGGCGACGACGGATCGCTGCCCGTCAGCGATGGCGCGCTGACACAACCCACGAGCGTAGAAGCGATTGAACTCACCTTCTGCGAGCGTGGTGTTCGCGGTTACGGGAACTTTTGCGACGGTCACGCCGCCTTTTGGTGTTCGGCGCTCCTCGTGCGACCTGAGATAACCCCTAGCTTGCAACTGAGCCGCAAGCCATGAGTCGTCATGAGAGTCTGCGGCTTGGGCGAGAAGGGCAGGCCATGCTTTGGCCCCTTCTGCGGTAAGGCGGCTACTGATGTATAAGACCCCGCTAGCGACATCGTGCGCGATCTCTGATGACATGTTCTCCCGGGTGCGAGAGTCGAGATTTTCATAGTTCAAGGCCACGATAAACTCTCCTTAGCAGCTAACGCCTGAATTAAGCCGCGCCGCGAAGCGGCGT
>NZ_AQOI01000425.1:0-5704 GCF_000364665.1 Xanthomonas sp. SHU 199 | reverse complement strand
GCGACGGGCAGGGCGTGCTCGGCGATCGCCGTCGCGGCGATGGGCGCTGCGCTCATGGGCCGCGCGCCGCGCCGAAGTGGTCCAGCACCGTCACGTCGCTGCGGCCGGGCCGGTAACTGCCGCGCAGGGCGCGCGCCACATAGTCGATCGCCGCTTCGCAGGCGGCCGGCAAGGCCAGGCCCTGGCACAGCTGTGCGGCGACAGCCGCGGCCAGGGTGCAGCCGGTGCCGTGCGCGTCCAGCGGCAGACGCGCATGGCTGAACTCGCTGCGGCTGACGCCGTCGTCGTAGCGGTCGATCACCCGCTGGCCTTCCTGCAGGTGGCCGCCCTTGAGCAGCACCGCCTGCGCGCCCGCCTCCAGCAGCGCGGCGGTGGCGTGCTCGGCGTCGTCGGCGGTGTCGATCGGGCGGCCGAGCAGCAACTGCGCTTCCGGCACGTTCGGCGTCACCAGCGTCGCCAGCGGCAGCAGGCGCTTGCGCAGCGCGTCCAGGGCATCGTCCTGCAGCAGCTTGGCGCCGCTGGTGGCCACCATCACCGGGTCCAGCACCACCCACGGTGGGCGATATTCTTCCAGCGCATCGGCGACCAGGTGGATCACCTCGGCGTTGGCGAGCATGCCGAGCTTGACCGCGCCGATGTCGAAGTCGGCGAAGCAGGCATCGATCTGCGCGCGCAGGAACGACAGCGGCGGCACGTGCACCGCGGTGACGCCGCGGGTGTGCTGCGCGGTCAGCGCGGCGGCCGCCGCCAGCCCGTGCACGCGGTGCGCGGCGAAGGTCTTGAGGTCGGCCTGGATGCCGGCGCCGCCGCCGGAATCGGTGCCGGCGATGCTCAGTGCGGAGACGACGGTGGGTTCGCTCATGCGCCGATTGTGCAGGGCCGGCGCGGGTTATGCACTCGGCCGTGCCTTCAGCGCTCGCGGCTGCGGTAGTGCGCCTGCAGCGCGTACAGCGTGCCGACCGTGCCGGTCAGCAGGGCGGGGCCGAGCAGGGCGTCGAAGCCGACCTGCCGGTAGGCCCAGGCGCCGAGCACGCCGCCGCACAAAAAACCGCCGATGATCAGCAGGCTCAGGCGGATGCGCCGGCGCGGCAGCGGCAGGCCGCGCAGCGCCTGGCCCAGGCCGATGCCGAGGTCGGTGAACATGCCGGTGAGGTGGGTGGTGCGCACCACCGCGCCGCTGTAGATGGTGGTGGTGGCGTTCTGCAGGCCGCAGGCGATCGCGGCGAGCACGGCGCCGGCGAGTTGCTGCTGCTTGAACGCCTGCATCGCCGCCAGCAGCAGCAGCGCTTCCAGCGCCAGCGCCACGCCGTAGCGACGGCCCAGGCGCAGGCGGCTGTCCTGCACGATGAAGCCGCCGAGCATCGATCCGCCGAGGAAGGCCAGGACCACGCCGACCAGTTGCGCGATCGCGCGGGCGTCGCCATCGGCCAGCGCCGCGCCGAGCAGGGTAGTGGTGCCGGTGAGGTGGGTGACCGCCTGATGTTCGAAGCCGAGATAGCCGACCACGTTGACCATGCCGGCGACCGCGGCCAGCGCGCCCGCGAAGGCCCAGGCCCAGCGGGGCAGTTCCAGGTTCATGCCGCGCGCGATGCGGCCGCGGCGCGGCGACCGCGGTGCGCGGCCGCCCCAGCACGCCGCCAGTGGCGCCTGACCGCAGCCATCTCAACGTGCGCCGTTGACCGCGATCTCGGAGAAGCGGGCGCTCGCCGGGTCGTAGACCGCGCCCCAGAAACGGTTGCCGCCGCCGCAGGCCTTGACCGCGTCGACCGTGGGGTCGCGTTCGCTGCTGTCGTCCGGCGCGAAGGCGTTGACATAGATCGCCTGCTTGCCGCGGTACAGGATGCCGACGTACTGGCGATCGGACGCGCTGGGGTCGGCGATCTGCGGCTGCAGTTGCGCCAGATGCGCTTCCAGTTGCGCGATCTGTTCCGGGGTCGGAATCCAGTAGCCGGTGACCGCGCCGTCCTGGCGCGCCGGGCTGTCGCGCGAGCAGGTGTCCAGCACCTGCGTCGCGGTGCTGTTGCGGGTGACGATCCACGACTGCCCGGCCTTGACCGCGGTCGGCACCATGGCCGGCCCGCGCGCGGTGGCGCACGCGCCGAGCAGGGCCATGGCCAGCGCCATGCCTGCCAGGCGCACGCCGTTCGCCGCGTTCACAGGACCTCCGAGGCGTAGTCGGCCAGGCGCGAGCGCTCGCCGCGGCGCAGGGTGATGTGCGCGCTGTGCGGCCAGGCCTTGAAGCGGTCCACCGCGTAGGTCAGGCCGGAGGTGGTCTCGGTCAGGTACGGCGTGTCGATCTGCTCGACGTTGCCCAGGCACACGATCTTGGTGCCGGGGCCGGCACGGGTGATCAGCGTCTTCATCTGCTTCGGGGTCAGGTTCTGCGCCTCGTCCAGAATCAGGTAGCGCGACAGGAAGGTGCGCCCGCGCATGAAGTTCATCGAGCGGATCTTGATGCGGCTGGCAAGCAGGTCGTTGGTGGCCTGGCGGCCCCAGGTGCCGCCTTCCTGGGTGTGGGTGAGCACTTCCAGATTGTCGGTGAGCGCGCCCATCCACGGCGTCATCTTCTCTTCCTCGGTGCCGGGCAGGAAGCCGATGTCCTCGCCGACGCTGACCGTGGCGCGGGTCATGATGATCTCGCGGTAGCGCTGCTGGTCCATGGTCTGCGCCAGGCCCGCGGCCAGCGCCAGCAGGGTCTTGCCGGTGCCGGCGGTGCCGAGCAGGGTGACGAAGTCGATTTCCGGGTCCATCAGCGCGTTGAGCGCGAAGTTCTGCTCGCGGTTGCGCGCGGCGATGCCCCACACCGCGTGCTGGCCGCTGCGGAAGTCGTCGACCAGCGCCAGCGTCGCCTTGCGCTCGGCGTTGACCTTGACCACGCGCAGTTCCACTTCGTCCTCGCCCGGCAGGTACAGGTACTGGTTCGGATACCAGTCCTCGTCGGCGGCCAGGGCGATCTCGTAGCAGGTGCGGCCCTTGTCGCTCCAGCTGCGCAGGTCCTGGTTGTGCTTCTGCCAGAAATCCTCCGGCAGTTCGATCGCGCCGGTGTAGAGCAGGCTGAAATCGTCGAGCGCGCGGTCGTTCTCGTAATCCTCGGCGACCAGGCCGCTGATCGCCGCCTTGATCCGCAGGTTGATGTCCTTGGACACCAGGATCACCGGGATTTCCGGCTGCTCCTCGCGTAGCGCCAGCACCGCGGCCAGGATCTTGTTGTCCGGGGCCACGCTGCCGAAGCTGCGCCCCGGCTCGACCGGGCGCACCTGGAAGTACAGCCGGCCGATGGCGCCGGTGCTCTTGAGCTGGATGCCCTGCGGATGGCTGAGCGGAATGCCGGATTCGATCTGCTCGGCGCCGGCGCCCTCGATCAGCTCGTTGAGGAAACGGCTGACCTGGCGTGCGTTGCGGCTGACTTCGGACATGCCCTTCTTGGCATTGTCCAGTTCCTCGATCACCTGCATCGGCAGGAATACGTCGTGTTCCTCGAACTTGAACAGCGCGGTCGGATCGTGCATCAGCACGTTGGTATCCAGCACGTAGATGCGCTTGCCTCGGGTCATCATGGATTCCTGAAAGAGGAGCAGGGACGCGCCATCGCTGCCTGCGGGGCAGGGCGATGCGGGGTGCGGGAAACGGCGGTGATCACTGCTGGGCGGCGGCCTGCAGCGCGTCGAGCACGGCCTGGGCGTGGCCGGGAACCTTGACCTTGCGCCAGCTGCGGACCAGCTGGCCGGTCGGCGAGAGCAGGAAGGTGCTGCGCTCGATGCCCAGCACCTGGCGGCCGTACATGTTCTTTTCCTTGATCACGTCGAAGGCGCGGCACAGCGCCTCGTCGGCATCGCTGACCAGGGCGAAGCGGAAGCCCTGCTTGGCGCAGAAGTTGTCGTGCGACTTCACCGAGTCGCGCGACACGCCGAGCACGGTGGCGCCGGCCTGTTCGAACTGCGGCAGCAGTGCGTTGAACTCGATGCCCTCGGTGGTGCAGCCGGGCGTGCTGTCCTTCGGGTAGAAATACAGCACCAGCCAGCGGCCGGCGTAATCGCCGAGCGTGGCGCTGGCGCCGCCGGACAGCGCCAGCGGCAAGGCCAGCGTGCTGCGGTCCAGGGTGTCGCCGTCCTTCATGGGGTGTCCTCCGCGTGCATCGCCATCATCTGCGTTCGATTGCGTCGGTGTCCAGCGCGGTGCACTCAGAACTTCATCGGATCCATGATCGCGTCCAGGTTGAGGTGGTCGCAGAACTCGAGGAAGTCGTCGCGCAGCGCAGCGATGTGCATGTTCGCCGGCACCCCGATCGTCACCTGCGCCGAGAACATCTCCGCGCCGGTCTGCATGGCGCGGTAGCGCGTGCTCTGCAGGTTCTCGATGGTGATGCCCTGGCGGTCGAAGAAGTCGGCCAGCTGGAACAGGATGCCGGGTTTGTCGGCGGCGATGACTTCGACGATGTACGGCAGCAGGTTGGACTGCGCCTGCTTGGCGCCGGTGCGGTACCACACCAGCTTCATGCCTTCCTCGCGGTCGAGGCGGGTGAGCATGGCTTCGAGCTTGGCCACCGAATCCCACGAGCCGGTCGCCAGCGCGGTCACCGACACGTCGCGGCCGACCGTGGCCAGGCGCGCATCGACGAGATTGCAGCCGCTGTCGGCGATGCGACGCGTCACCGGCAACAAGGGCGACTCCGGATGCGTCGTGTAGGCGTTGATCAGGAGGTGGTTTTCGGTCGGCGCGGGCCGGGGCGTGGTGTCGGTCAAAGGGGCTTCCGGCATTGCGTAAGGCTGAACGGCATCCGGGCGGTCGCCCGGCATGGTGTGCAGCATACTTGCCCGCGCTTTCGGGCCGCAAGTAACATGCGGGGCGACCCTGCCCCGCGTGCGGGGCCGACCCGTCCGCGCAGCCTGCGCGGCCCTCTTCTCCCAGCGAGCACCCGGCATCTTGTCCCTCTCCGGCATCATCACCGCCCTGGCCACGCCTTTCCAGGGCAATGGCGACCTCGACCTCGACGCCTGGCAGCGGCTGCTCAAACGCCAGCTCGACGGCGGCGTGCAGGGGCTGGTGGTGGCGGGATCGACCGGCGAGGCGGCCACGCTGCTGGACGAGGAGTACGACCGGATCCTGCGCGAGGCGGTGCAGACGATCGGCGGGCGCGTACCGGTGCTGGCCGGGACCGGCCTGTCCGGCACCGCCAAGACCGTGGCGCTGACCCAGCGCGCCGCCGCCGGTGGCGCGCAGTACGCGCTGGTGGTGACGCCGCCGTACGTGCGTCCGACCCAGGCCGGCTTGATCGCGCACTACACCCAGGTCGCCGAGCAGGGCGGCCTGCCGGTGGTGCTGTACAACGTGCCCGGCCGCACCGGCTGCGACCTGCTGCCGGAGACCGTGGCGCACCTGGCGCAGCATCCGAACATCGTCGGCATCAAGGAAGCCGTGAGCGACCCGCAGCGTATCGCCGCGCTGGCGGCCCTGCGCAGCGACCACTTCGCGGTGTTCAGCGGCGACGACGGCAGCGCTGCGCAGGCGATGCTGGCCGGCTTCGACGGACTGATCTCGGTCGCCTCCAATGCCTTGCCGCGCGCCTACCGGCGGCTGTGCGACCTGGCGCGCGCGCGCCAGGCCGAGCCGGCGCAGGCCTGGGACGCGCGGTTGCAGCCGTTCCATGCGTTCTGCGGCATCGAATCCAACCCGATTCCGGTCAAGGCGCTGCTGCAGCGCGCCG
>NZ_AQOI01000424.1:0-5227 GCF_000364665.1 Xanthomonas sp. SHU 199 | reverse complement strand
CTGCGGCTGCCGCTGCTGCCGCTGTCCGCGGCGCACCACGCCACGGCCGACCGACTTGCCGCCGACGCTGCCGCGTTGGAAGACCTATCCAGCCGCGAAACGCTCGCGGCCTGACTCCAGGAGATTGATTGATGCGTGCTTCCGTTCCCTACGTCCGCGTGCTGTCGGCCGCCGTGCTGGCGACCACTCTGGTCGCGGCCACCAGCGGTTGCAGCTGGTTCCACAAGGGCAAGCCGCGCGGCGACTACGCGCTGGCGCCCGACATGCGTCCGCTGGAAGTGCCGCCGGATCTGACCTCGCCGGATACCTCGGCGGCGATGAAGGTGCCGGCGCTGGCCTCGGCGCAGCGGCCTGCGGCCCCGGCCGGCCAAGCCCCGGCGGCGTCGAACAGCGGCTTCGTGGTGCCGGGGACGCGCGACCAGGTGTTCGGCCAGGTCGGCGACGCGCTGGGCGGCATCGAAGGCGTCACCATCGCCAGCCGCGCGCAGCTGCTGGGCTCCTACGACGTGGCCTACGAAGGCAGCAACTTCCTGGTGCGCGTGGTGGCGGTGGATGCCGGCGTCTACGTCTCGGCGGTGGACCCGCGCGGCCTGCCGGCCACCGGCGAAGCGCCGGTCAAGCTGATCGCGGCGTTGAAGGCCAAGCTGGGTCACTGAGCCGAGCCGGTGTGGTCCGGCGCCTGCGCCGGATCTGCTGCAGAACGCGAAACGGGCGCCCAGTGCGCCCGTTTTCGTTCGGCAAGAACACTGCGCTGCTCTTTGTGGATGCAAGGAGCGGCGTTGGCCGCGATGGGCTCTGCGAGATGCGCGTCGCGTCTGATTCAAACAAGGCGATAAGAGCCGCTCCTTGCTTCTGCGCGCCGTACCCTCACCCCAACCCCTTTCCCGAGGGGAGAGGGGCTTCGGCTTCTCCCTTCTCCCGCTCGGGAGAAGGTGCCCCGAAGGGGCGGATGAGGGTACGGGCGAAGCCTCGCGTCCTACTAGGGTGTAATCACGTGTCCGGTTGCACTGAGGCAAAGCAAGTTGGAGGCGCTCTGAAGCCGCCGCTTGTATGGACTGTTTAGCGAACAGTGCCCGGGCAGAATCCGCGGCGCGGTTACTTCTGCAGCAGCGGCAGCTTGTTCGGCTTGCCGTCCCACTCGGCGGCGTCGGGCAGCGGTTCCTGGCGCGTGGTCAGCACCGGCCAGGCCTTGGCCAGTTCCGCGTTGAGTGCGACGAAGCCTTCCTGGCCGGCCGGCACGTCGTCTTCGGGGTAGATGGCGTTGGCCGGGCATTCCGGCTCGCACAGGGTGCAGTCGATGCACTCGTCCGGATCGATCACCAGGAAGTTCGGGCCGGCGTGGAAGCAATCCACGGGGCACACTTCCACGCAGTCGGTGTATTTGCACTTGATGCAGTTTTCGGTGACGACGAAAGGCATGGCGGGATCCGGCGATTAACCCGGTAATTCTAATGCAAAGCGGCCGCCGCCGTCGTGTGTGCGGGGCAGCGGGGCAGGAGGCGGGCGGCGCGCGCGGCTCAGCCGGCGAGGCCGCCGTGCTGCTGTGCCAGCCGATACAGGCCGCGTGCGGCCAGATCCTCCGGATGGGTGCGCACGCGGCTGCCGAGCGCGGCCAGCGCATGCGCGTAGCGCGCCAGCAGGCCGCTGCCGCCGACCAGATGCACCACCGGCGGCAAGGTGGGGTGCGCGCGCAGTTCGTGGCCGATCAGCAGGCCGGACAGGTAGGACGGTGCCGCGGCGCCGCTCAGGCGGTCGAACAGGCCCAGGCTGCGCACGCCGAACAGATGGTGCAGCACCCCGCCGGGGTCGCCGCTGCGCTGCACGCCGGCATCGAACGCGGCCGCATCGAAGACGCTGTCGTCGGCGTCCATCAGCCGCGCCAGCAGGCTGTGCGTGCGCAGCAGCGCGTACAGCTCGCCGGTCATCATCGTCGCCAGCGAGGCGATGCGCCCGTCCTGCAGGGTCACCCACTTGCTGTGGGTGCCGGGCAGGCAGACGTGGTGGATCTCGGTCGTCGGCGGTTCCTGTGCGAGCAATGCGAGCAGGCCGATCAGTTGCGTCTCCTCGCCGCGCATCACGTCCGGCACGGCGTCGGCGTCGCTGGCCACGCCGGGCACGAACCACAGCGTGCGGCCGGGCAGGGCCGGATCCTGTAGCGGCTGCATCGCCGCGGCCAGGGCGGCAGCGTCGGCCGGGCAGGGCGCGTACGGCAGTTCGATCCAGCCGTTGCGGCTGCCGATCATCCCGCACAGGACGACGTCGCCGTCCCAGCCGTCGATCAGGGCGGCCAGGGTCACCGGGAAACGGCCCTGGCAGGCGGCGATGCCCTGGTCGCTGCGGCGCTGGTCGAGAATGCCGCCGTCGGCGTCGAGCCGATAGCCGCGCAGGCTGCTGGTCCCCCAATCGACGACGATCATGCGCTGGCGATGCGTCCTTCGGGCAGGCCGGCGATGCCGACCGCGGCCACGTATACGCCGCCGGCCTGCGGCGTGCGTGCCAGTTCGTCCTCGCTGTGGTCCTGCCGCGAGGTGCTCAGGTACAGCGTGCCGCCATCGGCGCCGCCCAGGGCGGGGCAGGTGGGATGCTTGACCGGCAGGGCGACACGGCGCTCGACGCTGCCGTCGGGGCGGTAGCGCACCACCTGCCAGGCGCGCCATTGCGCGTTCCACAGGTGGCCTTCGGCGTCGACGATGGCACCGTCCGGCTCGGCACCGGCATGGTCCAGTTCGGCGAACACGCGGCTGTTGGCGGTGTGCGCGCTGTCCGGGTCGTAGTCGCAGCACAGGATGCGCGGCTGCACCGAGTCGCAGTAGTACAGGGTGCGGCCGTCGGCGCTGAAGCAGATCGCGTTGGGAATGGCCACGCCCGGCAGCGGCAGGCGGCGCAGGCCGTGGCGCGCCGACCATTGGTAGAAGCTGCCGACCGGCGCCTGGTCCTCGCGTTCGCTCATGGTGCCGAATACGAAGTTGCCGTGGCGATCGGCGCGGCCGTCGTTGCTGCGGGTGTCGTCGCGCTCCGGTTCCACGTCCGCCAGGTGCTGCAGCGGCAGCGTGCTGTCGGCCTCGGCGGCGGCGTCCGGATCGGCGGCGTACACGCCCTTGGCCAACGCCAGCAGCAGGCGGCCGTCGTCGAACAGGCCCAGGCAGCCGGGACGATCGGGCAGGTCCCAATGACGGCTGACATTGCTGGCCGGATCGTGGCGCCACAGGCGGCGGCCGCTGATGTCGACCCAGAACAGCACGCCGCGGCGTTCGCACCACAGCATGCCCTCACCGTGCGCACAGCGGCTGTCCACCGCCAGCGTGGCGGTGTGGCGGGGCGGAAGAGAGGTGTTCATCGGCTCACCACTCGGCGATGCTGCCGTCGGCGTGACGCCAGATGGGGTTGTGCCAGTCGGGTGGGTTGGCGTTGGCATGGCGCAGGCGCTCCTCGTCGATCTCCACGCCGAGGCCCGGTTTGGGCAATGCGGCGATGCTGCCGCCATTGTCGCAGGCGAAGTCGTCCTTGTTGAGCACGTAGTCGAGCAGGTCGGCGCCTTCGTTGTAGTGGATGCCGATGCTCTGTTCCTGCAGCACCGCGTTGTGCGAGACGAAATCCACCTGCAGGCAGGCGGCCAGCGCCACCGGGCCGAGCGGGCAGTGCGGCGCCAGGCCGACCTCGTAGGCCTCGGCCATGCTGGCGATCTTCAGGCATTCGGTGATGCCGCCGGCGTGCGAGAGATCCGGCTGCAGCAGCGACAGGCCGCCGGCCTGCAGCACCGGCTTGAAGTCGAAGCGCGAGAACATGCGCTCGCCGGCCGCCAGCGGGATCGGCGTGGACGCGGCCAGCCGCGGGTAGTACTCGGCCTGCTCGGGCAGCACCGGTTCCTCGACGAACAGTGGCCTGAACGGCTCCAGTTCGCGCAGCAGCACGCGCGCCATCGGCGCGGCGACGCGGCCGTGGAAGTCGATGCCGAAGTCGATGGCGGTGCCGAACGCCTCGCGGATCTGCGCGACCTTGGCCACCGCCGCATCCACCGCGCGCGGGCCGTCGATCAGCTTCATTTCCTCGGTGCCGTTGAACTTGAAGGTGTCGAAGCCGAGGTCGCGGTAGCCCTGGATCTGCGCGATGGTCGCCGCCGGGCGGTCGCCGCCGACCCAGCGGTAGGTCTTCATGCGGTCGCGCACGCGCCCGCCGAGCAGTTCGTACACCGGCACGCCCAGCGCCTTGCCCTTGATGTCCCACAGCGCCTGGTCGATGCCGGCGATGGCGCTCATCAGGATCGGGCCGCCGCGGTAGAAGCCGCCGCGGTAGAGCATCTGCCAGATGTCGTTGATCCGCGCCGGATCCTTGCCGATCAGGCTGTCGCCGAGTTCGCGCACCGCGGCCTCGACGCTGCGCGCGCGGCCTTCGATGACCGGCTCGCCCCAGCCGGTGATGCCCTCGTCGGTCTCGATCTTCAGGAACAGCCAGCGCGGCGCGGCGTGGTAGGTGGTGAGGCGGACGATCTTCATGCGCGGTCCAGATAGGCGTGGCGGAAGGCGGCGGCGTGCGCCTGGGTCTGTGTCAGCGACTGGCCGGGGCGGTACAGCTCGCCGCCGATGCCGGCACCGATCGCGCCCGCGCCGAGGTAGTCGTGCAGGGTCTCGGTGTTGACGCCGCCGACCACGAACAGCGGCACCTGCGCCGGCAGCACCGCGCGCAGGGCGCGCACGTGGCCGGGGCCGTAGGTGGCGGCGGGGAACAGCTTGAGCATCTGCGCGCCGGCATCCAGCGCGTCGAACGCCTCGGTGGCGGTGGCGAAGCCAGCCACCACCTGCAGGCCGCGCGCCACCGCGTGGCGGATCACCGGCGGGCGCGTGTTGGGGGTGACGATGAAGCGTGCGCCCAGATCGGCCAGGGCGTCGACGTCGCCGATCTGCAGCACCGTGCCGCCGCCGATCCAGCAGCGCTGTCCGAACGCCTGCGCGGCCGGGCCGATGCTGTCGGCCCAGCGCGGTGAATTGAGCGGGATCTCGATCGCGTCATAGCCGGCGTCGGCCAGCGCCCCGACGTGCGCCAGCGCGTCCTCGGGAGTGAGACCGCGCAGGATCGCGATCAGCGGGAGTCGGAACGGGGAGGCGGCGGACATCGGAATACCTGGCAGAAACGACGGTGACGGAGGCGCCCGGCCAGCGCGGCGCAGCGGCGGGACCGGACGGCGGGAGGCCACGGTCCGCGCCCGTGCGTCGGCGCGCTGGCGCCAAGC